>JAXFDY010000049.1:0-21217 GCA_034172985.1 Lachnospiraceae bacterium | reverse complement strand
TTTGATGATGAACATAATATATTAATTATAATGATGAAAGGAGTTTCAACATGATTTATTCAAAAGAAGTAGAAGAAATGTGTCCGGTTGCTCAGGGCGTATCACATGGTTGCGCACCTATTCCGGAAGAAGCAAAATGGGTAAAAGCTAAAGATGTTAAAGACATTTCAGGTTTTACACATGGTATTGGCTGGTGTGCTCCACAGCAGGGTGCATGTAAGCTTTCATTAAATGTTAAAGAGGGTATCATCGAGGAAGCGCTCGTTGAGACTATCGGATGTTCAGGAATGACTCATTCAGCAGCTATGGCTTCTGAAATTCTTCCTGGCAGAACAGTTCTTGAAGCTCTTAACACAGACCTTGTTTGTGATGCTATCAATACAGCTATGAGAGAATTATTCTTACAGATCGTTTACGGTCGTAGCCAGTCAGCTTTCTCAGAGGAAGGACTTCCTGTAGGAGCTGGTCTTGAAGACCTTGGAAAAGGACTTCGTTCACAGGTTGGTACTATGTATGGTACTAAAGCTAAGGGACCTCGTTATCTTGAGATGGCAGAAGGTTATGTAACAGGTATTGCACTTGATGAAGATAATGAAATCATCGGTTACAAATTCGTTAGTCTTGGAAAGATGACAGACTTCATTAAGAAGGGTGACGATCCTAATACTGCTTACGAGAAGGCTTGTGGACAGTACGGAAGAGTTGCTGATGCAGTTAAGATTATTGACCCAAGAACAGACGAAGAAATCAAATAATAAGGAGGAGAGATAAAAATGGCTTTATTTGAATCATATGAAAGAAGAATTGATAAAATCAATTCTGTTTTAAATAGCTATGGTATTGCTTCTCTTGAAGAAGCTGAAAAGATTACAAAAGATGCAGGCCTTAATGTATATGATATGATTAAGGGTATTCAGCCAATCTGTTTTGAAAATGCATGCTGGGCTTATATTACAGGCGCAGCTATCGCAATTAAGAAAGATTGCAGAAAGGCATCAGATGCAGCCGCAGCAATCGGTGAAGGACTTCAGGCTTTCTGTATCCCTGGTTCTGTTGCAGATCAGAGAAAAGTTGGTCTTGGACATGGTAACCTTGGTAAGATGTTGCTGGAAGAAGAGACAGACTGTTTCTGCTTCTTAGCAGGACATGAGTCATTTGCAGCCGCTGAAGGAGCTATCGGTATTGCAGAAAAGGCAAACAAGGTTCGTCAGAAACCGTTAAGAGTTATCTTAAATGGTCTTGGAAAAGATGCTGCCCAGATTATCTCAAGAATCAATGGATTCACTTATGTTGAGACTGAGATGGATTATTCTACAGGCGAAGTGAAGGAAGTTTTCAGAAAAGCTTATTCAGACGGACTTCGTTCAAAGGTTAACTGTTATGGTGCAAATGATGTTACAGAAGGTGTAGCTATCATGCATAAGGAGAAGGTTGACGTATCTATCACAGGTAACTCAACAAATCCTACAAGATTCCAGCATCCTGTTGCAGGTACATACAAGAAAGAATGTATCGAAATGGGTAAGAAGTATTTCTCAGTAGCATCAGGTGGTGGTACAGGACGTACACTTCATCCTGATAACATGGCAGCAGGTCCTGCTTCTTATGGTATGACTGATACTATGGGACGTATGCATAGCGATGCACAGTTTGCAGGTTCATCATCAGTTCCAGCTCATGTGGAAATGATGGGTCTTATCGGTGCAGGTAACAACCCTATGGTTGGTATGACAGTTGCCACAGCAGTTGCTATTGAGGAAGCTGCTAAGGCTGGTAAATTCTAAAAAGAATTAAGTAACTTTGTTTTGAGGACAAACCAAGTCGTAGTCAGGTGTGGTTCGTCCTCGTTTTTTATGTCTACTTATCCTCTGCTTTTTTAGTGTAGGCAGGTAAATAAATAGCTGATATACATCGAAAGAGAAATGAAAGGATGCTATAAGCTATGGATAGAAAGAAAGCTTTCAGATGAGAGAATGGAAGAGGTACGGTAGAGAAAACATGTAGTAGGAAGAATACATTTAGAACAAAGGTGGCAGTAGGGACTAAAGTAGATAAAAATGGTAAAACACAGGCGGTGTATAAAGTTCTTGGAAGTTTCCCGACAGGGGAGGAAGCTGAGAATGCTTTGGCTGATTTTTCGAGAACCCCTTATGATATTACCAATTCAGTTCAGACATTTGCAGACTTATATGAAATATCTACTCTCTTTTTTGCCTAAAAACTGTAAGCGGTGCAATTTACAGTATGAAGCACAAAGAGAGGAGCGTTGGAGGAATTAGGTTACAGAGGACTTGTGATAGGTAAAGAAGAAGTATTACAGGATACGATAAATGCCTGTCTGAATATTATTAGCCGTGGTACGATGTATGAAAGAAAAGGAGTTTGCAAAAATCGAACATCCAGAAATTAACATAGAACAAAAAATTGATCAGAAAAAATATAAAGGGTTATCCAGCATCAAGAAGCAAAAGCTTGAGGCCTGTGGATATTTGGTGGAAGCAGTTAGATTATTAGATGAGTAATTTTAAGTTAAAAGTTAGGTGACTTTGCACCGAAGTTTAAAATGAAAATAAAGAAAAACAAGTCAAATCAAAATATCTTAGGAGCTCCCTGATTATTCCTAACTGACAGTAAATTTACTCTATCACAAAAGAAAATGTTATAGAAAATCCTATCTGATTATGGTACAATTAATATACTTTTATATTTATTGAGTTACAGTGTTGAAAGTCATAATTGTAAGTTTCAGTATTATCATTTTTCAGTATAAAAAATAGGAGGCCGTTGTAATGATTTGGTCAAAGGAAGAAACATTGTCCAGGGCAGAGATAGAAGAGATACAGCTTGCCCGGCTGAAGGATACGGTACAACAAAACTGGGACAGGGTTCCAGCGTATCGTAAAAAAATGGAGGAAGCAGGGATAAGACCTGAGCACATTCAAAGTCTGAAAGATTTGTCAAAATTACCATTTGTGACAAAACAAGACTTGAGAGATAATTATCCTTTTGGTCTGTTTGCAGTGCCGAAGGAAAAATTGGTACGAGTACATGCATCCAGCGGAACCACAGGAAAACCTACAGTAGTAGGTTACACCAAAAGAGATTTGAAAATGTGGTCGGAGTGTGTATCACGAATCGCCTGTATGGGTGGTGCTACAGAAAGGGATATGGCACAAATCTGCTTTGGATACGGTATGTTTACCGGAGCACTTGGATTGCATTACGGATTGGAAAATATCGGTGCAACCATAGTACCGTCTTCAACCGGTAATTCGGAAAAGCAGATTATGTATATGAAGGATTTTGAGACTACACTTCTTGTAGCAACTCCATCCTACTCCTTACGTTTAGCGGAAGTAGCCATGAGTATGGGAATTGATCCTAAAAAGGATTTAAAGGTAAAAATAGGTCTGGTGGGCAGCGAGTTGCTGACTGAGGCAATGCGTGCTGAGATGCATAAGCTTTGGGGAGATGATATGCTTGTGACATCCAATTACGGCATGAGTGAACTGATGGGCCCGGGTGTGTCAGGTGAATGTGAATATATGAATGGTATGCATATTAATGAGGATTATTTTATACCAGAGATTATTGACCCAAAGACAGGTGAGGTATTACCTCACGGCGAGAAAGGTGAGCTTGTCATTACCTGTATTTACAAGGAAGGCCTTCCTCTCATAAGATATCGTACAAAGGATGTGACAAGGCTGATTTATGAGCCTTGCAAATGTGGACGTACCACCTGCCGTATGGACAATCTTGACGGACGAACCGACGATATGCTTAAGATTCGCGGTGTCAATGTGTTCCCAAGCCAGATTGAAGAAGTGATTTTCAGTGTGGAAGAAATAGGACCTCACTATGAAATTATCGTAACACGCGAAAATCATGCCGATAAGCTGGAAATCAGGGTGGAGCTATTGAAGGAAACAGATACATACAAAGAACTTGAGCTGATTCAGAAAAAAATTAAGTCGAAGCTTCGTATTATTCTTGGACTTGATGCGAAAATCAGCCTTGAATCGCCTAATACCTTACAGCGATTTGAAGGAAAAGCTAAACGTGTGCGGGATTTAAGAGATAATAAGGTATAAGAATAAACCTGAATAGCAGCAGGAATCAAATATATAAAATTTCTAAGGGAAAGGAATACATAGCAGTGTCAGAAGTAAAGATTATGTTGGGCAATGAAGCAATTGCCAGAGGTGCTTATGAAGCCGGAGTGAAGGTGTCAGCAGCATACCCGGGAACTCCTAGTACGGAAATCAGTGAAAATATTGTAAAATATCCTGAAATATATGCAGAATGGTCCCCTAATGAAAAGGTGGCAATGGAAGTGGCAATCGGTGCATCCATAAGCGGTGTACGTTCCATGGCATCCATGAAGCATGTAGGAGTGAACGTGGCAAGTGACCCGCTTTATACCATTTCTTATGCGGGAGTTAACGGAGGTCTGGTGCTTGTGGCGGCTGATGATCCGGGACTATACAGTTCACAGAACGAACAGGACAGCCGTTGTGTGGCGAGAGCAGCCATTGTTCCGGTTCTGGAACCGTCCGACAGTGCAGAGGCAAAGGAATTTACAAAGTTTGCCTTTGAAATCAGTGAAAAGTATGATACCCCGGTAATTCTTCGTACTACAACAAGGTTATCACACTCACAGGGACTTGTAGAACTTTGCGACAGGGTTGTTCCTGAAGATAAGGTATATGAGCGCAATGCCGCAAAATATGTAATGATGCCCGGCAATGCAAAGAAACGTCATCTGTATGTGGAAGAACGAATGAAAAAAATGGCGGAGGATGGTTGTGATTTTCCAATCAATAAGGTTGAGTACAACGATACCTCCATCGGTTTTATCACCAGCGGAATTCCGTATCAGTATGTAAAGGAGGCTTGTCCAAATGCTTCCGTATTGAAACTTGGTATGGTGCATCCGCTACCTAAAAAACTGATTCAGGAATTTGCATCAAAGGTGGATAAGTTATACATATTTGAGGAATTAGAGCCTGTAATTGAAGAACAGGTGCGCTCATGGGGAATTGAAGCCGTAGGTAAGGAAATATTTACCGTTCAGGGTGAATATAGTGCCAATATGCTTCGTCGCATTCTGTTAAATCAGGAACCTGTGAAGGAAAATGCAGCACAGGTACCTGCAAGACCGCCGATTTTATGTCCGGGCTGTCCTCACAGAAGTGTATTCTCTGTATTAAATAAATTGAAAATCCACGCAGCTGGTGATATCGGATGTTATACTCTTGGTGCAGTAGCACCGTTGAATGTCATTGATACCACTGTCTGTATGGGAGCAAGTATCTCTACTCTTCATGGTATGGAGAAGGCAAAAGGCAAAGATTATATCAAGAACTGGGTGGCTGTTATTGGTGATTCTACCTTTATGCATACAGGTATCAATTCTCTGATGAATATGGTGTATAATCAGGGAACGGGTACGGTGATGATTCTGGATAATTCCACGACCGGTATGACAGGACATCAGGACCACGCAGCAACAGGAAAGACTCTGATGGGAGACATTGTGCCTGCCATTGATATCTTTAAACTCTGTCTGGCATTAGGCATTAAGCATGTGACAGAAGTAAATGCCTTTGATACAGCTGAACTTGAGAAGGTGGTAAAGGAAGAAACGGCAAGAGATGAAGTGTCAGTAATTATCACCAAATCTCCTTGTGTATTGTTAAAGGGCAACGTATTTCCAAATGTTTGCAGGCCTGTTTCCGAAAAATGTAAAAAATGTGGTGTGTGCCTGCGTCCGGGTTGTCCTGCACTGACACGAAATGCAGACGGTACGGTTTCTATTGACACAACCATGTGCAACGGATGTGGATTATGTAAGTCTCTCTGCAAATTTGATGCCATAGAGACGGTTGAAAAGTAGAATATGGAAATATATTTGCAGTAAGGAGGATTAGGACCATTGGAAACTAAGAATATTATGATTGTAGGTGTAGGGGGACAGGGTACCCTGCTTACCAGCCGTATTTTAGGCGGCATTACACTTGATGCCGGATATGACGTAAAACTATCTGAGGTCCATGGAATGGCACAGAGAGGCGGAAGTGTAGTTACCTTTGTAAGATATGGAGATCAAGTGACAGAGCCGATTGTGGAGGAAGGTCAGGCAGATGTTTTGATTGCCTTTGAAAAATTAGAGGCATTAAGATATGCGCATTATTTAAAACAATCAGGAGTAATTGTTGCAAACGACTGGAGAATTGATCCTATTACGGTTGTGACAGGTGCTGCAGAATATCCGGATAATATTTTAGAAAAGCTTTCAGAGAAGTATAAGGTATACTCAATGAATGCTATGGAAGAAGCGAAGAAGCTGGGAAATCCAAAGGCATTTAATGTTATTATTCTTGGGCTTGCAGCAAGACATATGGATTTTGATAAAGATGATTGGCTTAATGTAATCGAAAAAACTGTACCGCCAAAGACGGTGGACATTAATAAATCAGCATTTCTGCTGGGGTATGAAGGGAGATAGTATATGATTTGGAATGAAACAAAAGAATGCATGAGCAGGGACGAAATAATGACTCTGCAGAGTGCCAGGCTTGTGAAGGTAGTGGACCGTGTTTATCACAATGTACCATTTTATCGTAAAAAAATGCAGGAGCTTGGCCTTGAAGTAGGGGATATTCGGGGAATTGAAGATCTTGAAAAGCTTCCTTTTACTACAAAGAGCGACTTGCGTGATAATTATCCGTTTGGTCTGTTTGCCGTACCGCAATCAGAAATTGTTCGTATTCATGCATCCAGCGGAACCACGGGAAAGGCAACCGTAGTAGGATATACAAGACGTGATCTGGAAATCTGGAGCGAATGCGTGGCAAGAGCACTTACGATGGCAGGTGTAAGCAGAAATGATGTGATTCAGGTTGCATATGGTTATGGATTGTTTACAGGTGGTCTTGGAGCTCATGGCGGCGCAGAAAAACTTGGAGCTTCCGTTGTGCCTATGTCTACCGGAAACACAAAAAAGCTGACTACAATGATGCTTGACTTTGGTGTGACAGCCATTGCATGTACACCGTCATATCTTCTTCATATTGCGGAGACGCTTGAAGAAAGTGGCGATATTGATAAAATCAAATTAAAATGTGCGGTATGTGGTGCAGAACCATGGACAGAAAATATGAGAATTCAGATAGAACAGAAACTTCATATAAATGCTCATGACATCTATGGCCTGTCTGAAATCATGGGACCGGGTGTGGCATGTGACTGTCAGTATCATAAGGGACTCCATGTATATGAGGATCATTTTCTTCCGGAGATTATTGACCCAGAGACATTGAAGGGTGTTCCAGAAGGTGAGACAGGTGAGCTGGTATTTACAACTCTGACAAAGGAAGGCATTCCGCTCCTTCGTTATCGTACAAGAGATTTGACAAGTATTGATTACTCACCATGCGAGTGTGGACGTACACTGGCGAGAATCAGCCGTTTTAAAGGACGTTCAGACGATATGCTTATCATACGCGGAGTTAATGTATTTCCATCTCAGATAGAGGCCGCTTTGCTTGAAATGGGCGAGACAAAACCTCATTATCTCATGATTGTTGACCGTGTAAATAATCTTGATACACTTGAGGTGCAGGTTGAGGTAGATGAGAAATTCTTCTCAGACGAAATCAAGGAATTAGAGAAACTGACAAAGAAGATTGCAATAGTGATACAGCATGCAATCGGTCTTGCAGTAAAAGTCAAGCTGGTTGAACCTAAGACTTTAGAGAGAAGCATGGGAAAATCAGTCCATGTTATTGATAACCGTAAACTTGTATAATACGAGGAGGACAAAGTATGTTTTTAAAGCAGTTATCCGTTTTTATTGAAAATAGGGAAGGACGTCTTGAGGATGTCCTGGACGTACTAAAACAAAATAATGTAAATATTGTATCAATGAGTCTTGCTGATACAAGTGATTTCGGACTGTTGCGTTTACTGGTTGACAAACCGGAGGCAGGAAAGGATGCATTGAAGGAAAAAGGTTTTTCTGCAATGCTTACAGATGTGTTGGGAATAAGACTGGCGCATAGAGTGGGTCAGCTCCAGGAACTTTTGGATGTAATCTGCAAATCTCATATCAACATTGAGTATATGTATGCGCTTTCCACAGGAACTGATGATGCGTCCATAGTAATTAAGACTTCAGATTTAAAAAGAGCCGTAGAATTGCTAAATGAGACCGATGTAGAATTTGTTACAGGAAAAGAGATTCAAAATGATAATTGATTTTCATACTCATATTTTTCCGGAAAAGATTGCAGCAGCAGCCATCAGTGAACTTGAGAAAAAATCCGGGCTTTCCGCTGCAACAAACGGATGTATTCAGGGGTTATTGGCTTCTATGGAACAGGCAGGTGTGGATACATCCGTTATTATGCCGGTGGTTACGTCACCGAAACAGTTTGACAGTATTAATCGGTTTGCGTACTCTGTCAATGAACGGTTTGGTTCTTTAAATGATGACTTACCAAAACTTATATCATTTGGTGGAATTCATCCCGACAACGAAGATTACAAGGCAAAACTAAAAGAATTAAAGAGTATGGGGTTTCCGGGAATTAAGCTTCATCCGGACTATCAAAAAGTATTTTTTGACGATATCAGGTATAAACGTATTGTAAGTTGTGCCACTGAACTGGACATGATTGTTCTGGTGCATGCCGGAATTGATATCGGTCTGCCAAGCCCGGTCCATTGTTCACCGGCAATGGCCTTGAATGTGTTAAATGACACACAACCGTCGAAAATGGTATTGGCGCACCTTGGCGGCTGGAAACAGTGGGAACAGGTAGAAGAGTATATTTTGGGGAAGAAGGTATATCTTGATCTTGCATTTGTACATCCGTATTTGGAAGAAAACAGGTTTTATGAGATGGTAGAAAAACATGGAAGCGATCGAATACTCTTTGCTACTGATAGTCCATGGTCTAAACAGAATGAAGCAGTTGAATGGATAAAAAACAGTAAATTGACTTTTCATGAGAAAGAGCAGATTTTTGAATTAAATGCTATGAAATTATTATTCTTGCCTAATCTTAAATTAGACTGTTTTTAATTGCAAGCTTGAATAAAAGAATATGGAAGTAAGCCGTTATTGAGATGTTATAATCTTAGTAGCGGCTTTTTTTTGTAGAAAAATATAGAAGGGATGTGGTATAATATGTAAAGCTAGAAATTGCAGAGTATTAGGAGGATGATAAAATGAAATATCTAAACAAAGCATCCTGGATTATTTTATTTATCCAGCTTATTATCTGTATTTATGTAATTAATACATTTAAGGTGGATGATGTCACCCTTACGAATGGTACAGTGAAAGATTTTAATCTAGGATGGACGATAACCAGAGAAAATGGAGAATCGAAAGAAATTGAACTTCCGTATTATGACACATGTCAGGCTGACGAATTAGTTGTGATAGAAAATATCATTCCGGAAGAATTTTGGGGCAAAACATTATCTTTTTTGACTGCTGATAAAAATATAAGGATTCTGATTGATGGGAAAGTGATTTATGAATTTGGTGTCAATGATGAAAGAAGTTTTGGAGCAACACCGGGAAGTGTAATGAATTTTATAGATATACCTGAAAATTTGGAAGAAGGACGAATACGCATTGAATTGACATCACCTTATGAAATTATGGTGCCTGTATCGATTCGATGACATTAGCTGACCGGGATATTTCTATTTTAAAAATGATTGAAAATAATTATTTTAAGTATGCATGCTGCTTTTTGATTCTGGTAGCAGGAATTGCCTTTTTGATACTGTCCATCATTCAGCGAATTTATAGGAAAAGTTCAGACGGTATGGAGTATTTATGTGTATTTTGTTTTGTATCATTTATTTATTATTGTATAGAAACGAAATCAATGAACCTTTTTTATGGCAACCAGACATTATATTCCGTTATTGTATTTTTTTCACTTATGTTGTTGCCGTTATTTTTTATTCCATATTATACCAAAGGAATTGTAATTAAAAAATCAAAAACATTGAATATATTATTTTTAATAGCTATTCTGAATGCTGTTATACAGACTGTTTTACAGCTTACAAATCTTGTTGATTTTATGGACATGGCTGTATTTTCACATATTATTTTGTTTGTTTCCATATGGTTTACTTTGATGAATGTATTCATATCGAACATACGAAAAGAAGAAAACAGTTATTGGCTAGATTTTATTGCATTATTACCATTGGGCTTATGTGGTATTTTTGATATTGTCCACTCTTATTTTTCTACATCAGAGCATATCGAAAAATATAGCAGATATGGCACGACGATTTTTTGCCTGTTTATGCTTATTTCTCATATGGTTAAGATTGTCCGCAGTCAGATGCAGGCATTAAAAGAAAAAGAAGAAAAAGCAAATGCTGCCAATGAGGCTAAGAGTATTTTCCTTGCACGAATGTCCCATGAAATACGAACACCAATTAATGCAGTACTGGGAATGAATGAAATGATTTTGAGGGAATCAAATGAAGAAAACGTATTAGAATATTCAGCAAACATAGATAGTTCAGCTCATGCACTCTTAAGTATTATCAATGAAATTCTGGATTTATCTAAAATCGAAGCCGGAAAAATGGTACTGACACCTGTCGAATATAATCTTAGCAGTTTGTTGCATGATATTTATATTATGACAGAAGTTCGTGCCAAAGATAAGGACCTTGTATTCAAAATCAATGTAGATCCGCTTATACCTGCAAAATATATCGGTGATGATGTAAAAGTACGACAGATTCTTACGAATCTTCTGTCTAATGCCGTCAAATATACCCATAAGGGATATGTATACTTGAAGGTATCTGGATATTGCAAGGATGATGCATATTTTTTATGTTTTGAGGTACAGGATAGTGGAATTGGTATTAAGGATGAGGATATGCCAAAGCTTTTTGAAGAATTCCAGAGAATTGAGGAAAAGAAAAACCGCTCTATTGAGGGAACTGGTCTTGGAATGAGCATTACTGTTCAACTTCTAAAACTGATGGATAGTACACTCAATGTTGAAAGTGAATACGGAAAAGGAAGCCGTTTCTTTTTTCAAATAAAGCAGGAAGTTGTTGATGCTACCTTTCAAAGATCTGTCAAAAGAAAAATCATAAAGAAAATCCGTTGCTGGTAGCATCTGATAAAAAAATTCTGATTGTAGATGATAATCTGATGAATCGCAAGATATTTATGGGATTATTAAAACATTCAGAAATGAAGATATATGAAGCTGATAGTGGAAAGGCTTGTATTGAACTGTTGAAAGAGAATAAGTTCGATATTATTTTTCTTGACCATATGATGCCTGAGATGGATGGAATCGAAACATTACATATTATCAAGACAATGAAGGATAATTTAAATAAAGATACCCCGATAATAGCTCTTACTGCGAATGCGATGGATGATGCAAGGAAATATTATACCGGTGAAGGCTTTTCAGATTATCTGGCTAAGCCGATTGAACCACATAAATTAGATGAGCTTATATGCAAGATACTGCCAGAAATAAAAATGATCAGAAAATACTAAACATAGGAGAAATATATGGAAAAGATACAGGATGTGACTTATTTAAATTATGCAGGGTTTCAATGTCTGGAAAATTTAAATCACAGTACAATTGATTTATATTTGTCTACTTGTGGAATACAAAATTGCTTTGGCGGACATTCCTTTGGACCGGGGAAAAGGGACTGCTATATTCTCCATTTTATCAGTGATGGAAAAGGTGTTTTTTGCTGTGACGGCAAAACATTTCACTTATCAAGAGGAGATGTTTTTCTGGTAAGACCGGATATGGAGGTTTATTACCAGGCGGATTTAAAAAATCCGTGGTCTTATATGTGGGTAGGATTTCAGGGAATTAAAGCTCCGTTCTATTTGGATGCAGCCGGACTTAATGGGGAGCATGTTACCTGTAAATGCGAAAATACGCCATTGGTATTTACCTACATTCAGCAGATGATTATGTGTCGTCATCTGACGTTGGCTAATGAGCTTAGAAGGGAGGCCGCTTTACAGCAGATACTCTCAGCTTTGATTGATGAATATAAAACAACACTTCCAAGAGAAGAACGTTATGATTATCCCTACCAGATTTATGTCGAACAGGCAATGGATTACATCCGTTGTAATTTTAGGAATAGTATAAGAATAAATGATATTGCATCATATATTGGAATTGATAGAAGTTACTTGACTAATATTTTTAAGAATGTAACAGGAGTATCTCCACAAGAGTATTTAATGAAGTATCGAATGGAGCAGGCGGAGCTTTTATTATCGGATAAGAATGTAAAAATTAGGGAGGTTGCCTGTCAGGTAGGTTACAACGATCCCATGACATTTTCTAAAATGTTTAAAAAATTGAGAGGAATGAGTCCAACAGAATATCGAGATAAGGAATAAAATATACCACATCAGGAAGGGTGGATTTCACATAAGGCTATGTGAAATGATGAAACAGACTGATACAATATTCTCATAACACAGAAAACACAGGCTACATAGATAGCAGAAAGGAAATGTTGCAGTTATCAGGAGAAAAGCTGATAACCGGAAAGGTCTGGTGAAAATTATGAGTATTGTATATGATGAAAAAGAAATGGTATTTCATTTGCAGACAAAAAATACCAGTTATGTGATGAAGGTACTGGATGGTAAATATCTGACACATGTATATTGGGGAAAAAAAATAAATATCCCCGATATGGAGAATGCTCAGTTGAACCGGTGGATTTGCTTTTCTCCTATTACAAATAGCGAAAATCCCACATATTCACTTGATTTTGTATGTCAGGAATATCCTGTTGGATGTGGTACGGATTACCGCATCCCTGCCATTTCTGCTGTCTATGCAGATGGCAGCAGAAATGTGAAGTTATTATATGAAGGATACCGGATGATAGAGGGAAAACCCAGGTTAAAAGGGCTTCCGGCAGTATATGTGGAGCAGGAGAATGAAGCTGATACACTGGAAATCATTCTCGTAGATTCTGTTAAACAGATGAAAGTAGTATTGATGTATACAGCGTATAGGGATATGGATGTGATTACCAGAAGTGTGAAGGTCATCAATGAGAGTGCAGATAAAATATTATTGGAAAAAGTGGCAAGTGCCAGTGTGGATTTTGAGACGGCAGAGTATGATTTTATTGCTCTTCCGGGTGCATGGGGCAGGGAGCGCCATATAGAACGTACACCTTTAAGAAGTGGGATCCAGTCAGTAGAAAGCAGACGAGGGGCTTCCAGTCATCAGCAGAATCCGTTTTTTGCTCTGGCAGGAAAAAACACAAACGAGGAATACGGGGAAGTCTATGGATTTAATCTGGTATACAGTGGTAATTTTCAGGCGGGTGTGGAGGTAGATCAGTTATTCAAAAGCCGTGCATGGATAGGCATCAATGACTATGATTTTTCCTGGACACTGGAAAGCGGAGAGTGCTTTCAGGCACCGGAAGCGGTGATGGTATATTCTTCTCAAGGATTTGGGGAAATGTCACGAACCTTCCACCGGTTATATCGCAAGCGTTTAGTCCGTGGCAGATATCGTGATGAGGCAAGGCCGGTGCTTGCAAATAACTGGGAGGCTACCTATTTTGATTTTAACGAAGAAAAAATACTGGGACTTGCAAAGGAAGCCGCAGATTTGGGAATAGAGCTTCTGGTGCTGGATGACGGATGGTTTGGAAAGAGAAATGGTGATAACTGTTCTCTGGGAGACTGGTATGTGAATCAGGAAAAACTGCCGGATGGAATCACTTCTCTGGCGAAAAAAGTAAATGAATGCGGTATTCAGTTTGGATTGTGGTTTGAACCGGAAATGGTGTCTCCAGACAGCGATTTATACCGTGCTCATCCAGACTGGTGTATTCATGTACCGGGTCGGGAAAGATCTGAGTGTAGAAATCAGTTAACCTTAGATTTGTCCAGACAGGAAGTCTGTGATTATATCGTGGAAACAGTTTCAAAAGTATTGGATACAGCCAGTATCAGCTATGTAAAATGGGATATGAATCGTCATATGTCAGAGTTTGGTTCTGCAGGTCTGACGGCAGACAGGCAAAAGGAAATGCCACACAGATATATGCTGGGGCTTTATGATGTGATGGAGAGGATTGTAGGTACTCATCCGGATGTTTTGTTTGAGAGCTGTTCCGGAGGCGGAGGAAGATTTGATCCGGGAATGCTGTATTATATGCCTCAGACATGGACCAGCGATGACACTGACGCAGTGGAGCGTTTATATATTCAGTATGGAACGAGTCTTGCATATCCTGTCAGCGCCATGGGTTCGCATGTATCTGCGGTTCCCAATCATCAGGTGAACCGCAGCACATCTCTGAAAATGAGAGGAGATGTGGCCATGAGCGGAAATTTTGGATATGAACTGGATCTGATGAAATTTACGGAAGAAGAAAAAGCAGAAGTAAGAAAACAGATCGCACAATATAAAGAACTGCGTACCTTTATCCAGTCTGGTGATATGTACCGGCTGAAAAGTCCTTTTGAGGGAAACGACACTGCCTGGCAGTTTATTTCAGAAGACGGACAGGACATATTTGCAGCATACTTCAGGATTCTGTGTGAAGTAAATTCCGGAATTACCCGTATGAAATTTACTGCATTGGAACCGGAGGCTGTCTATGAGCTTGTGGGAGAAAATAAATGTTATTATGGAGCTGAACTGATGAATATCGGTTTGGTTGTGGATTTGTGGGGAGATTTCCAGAGCAGGACATGGAGGCTGACAAAAAAGAAAATATCTCTTGAATAAACAGACAATATGCATTAAAATATAAAATAAGTCGTACAATTGAACGTGACTAAAATGAAAAAAGAGAGGTATTTTGTATGAATGTTTACACAACTGACAAGATTAGAAATGTAGTACTCTTGGGACATGGCGGTGCAGGGAAAACGAGCCTTGTGGAATCCATGGCATATCTGGCAGGAATCTCAACCAGAATGGGAAAAGTGGATGATGGGAATACCATCAGTGATTTTGGAAAAGAAGAGCAGAAACGGAAAATATCCATTTATACCTCGGTTATTCCGATTGAATGGGAAGGTGTGAAGATTAATGTTCTGGATACACCGGGATATCTTGATTTTACAGGTGAAGTGGAAGAAGCCATTAGTGCAGCAGATGCGGCTGTGATAGTCGTATCCGGGAAAGCCGGTGTAGAAGCAGGAACAGAACGGGCATGGGAATTATGTGAGAAATACCAGCTTCCCAGAATGGTTTATGTAACAGGCATGGATGCAGACAATGCTTCATTTAAAAATGTAGTAGAGAAACTGACTGAGATGTATGGAAAGAAAATTGCACCATTTCATTTTCCGGTGCGTGAAAATGAAAAGTTCGTGGGATATGTGAATGTGGTCAGTGAAAATGCAGTCAGGTGGAAGGGAAATGATGTAGAAGAGTGTGAGATTCCGGATTACAGCAGGGAAAATCTTTCGCTATATCGGGAGATTCTTATGGAAGCTGTCGCAGAGACCAGTGAAGAATTTATGGATCGGTATTTCAGCGGTGAGACATTTTCAGAAAATGAAATCCGTTCTGCCTTGAGGACTCATGTGATTGATGGCTCTATTGTGCCGATTACCATGGGTTCAAATTCGTTGTGTCAGGGTACTTATGCGTTGATTGATGACATGATAAAATATCTTCCTAGTCCGGAAAATAAGGAAATTGCCGGATTTAATATGAAGAATAATGCAGTATTTGAGGCAAATTATGATTTTGCAAAGGCTAAATCTGCATATATCTTTAAAACGATTGTAGACCCGTTTATCGGAAAATATTCTCTGATTAAAGTATGTTCTGGTGTGTTAAAGACAGAAGATATGATTTACAACTATGATAAGGATATCGAAGAAAAAATAAGTAAGTTGTACATATTGCGGGGCAATAAGGCTATGGAGGTTCCGGAACTGCATGCGGGGGATATCGGTGCCATTGCAAAACTCACGGCTGCAAGAACGGGAAATACTTTATCTACAAAGGCAAATACAATCGTTTATGGAAAGTTCGAGATATCAAAACCATATACGGCAAAGAGATATAAAGTTCCAAACAAGAATGATATTGATAAAGCAGCACAGGCATTGCAGAAGTTATCGCATGAGGATCAAACATTGAAGATTGTCAATGACACGGAAAACAGACAGATGCTGCTTTACGGTATGGGAGATTTGCAGTTGGAAATTGTTCAGAGCAGACTGGAAAATGAGTATAAATGCCGGATTGAACTGAGTAAACCTAAGATTGCTTTCCGAGAAACGATTAAGAAAAAGTCAGATGTGGAATATAAATATAAAAAACAGTCAGGAGGTCACGGACAGTACGGCCATGTGAAAATGCGGTTTGAACCTTCCGGCGATATGGAAAAATCGTATGTATTTGAACAGGAAGTAGTGGGAGGGGCAGTGCCGAAGAATTTCTTCCCTGCAGTTGAAAAAGGCATTCAGGAGTCTGTACTGAAAGGTCCTTTGGCAGCATATCCCGTTGTTGGAGTAAAAGCTGTCCTTTATGATGGTTCCCACCATTCGGTGGATTCTTCGGAAATGGCATTTAAGATGGCAGCCATGCAGGCATTCAAGAAAGGATTTATGGAGGCAGGACCGATTCTTCTGGAGCCGATTATGAGATTAAAAGTTACAGTTCCTGAAAAATATACAGGAGATGTGATGGGTGATTTAAATAAAAGGAGGGGAAGAGTGATTGGAATGAATCCGGATGCCAATGGAAAACAGATTCTGGAAGCAGATGTTCCGATGATGGAATTATCAGATTATTGTACAGTACTTCGTTCTATGACTGGTGGGCGTGGTGTTTATGAATATGAGTTTGAACGATATGAACAAACCCCATCCGATATTCAGAATGCAGAAGTTGCGGCCAGAGCAGCAAAGGTGGAAGCGATGATGAGCGAATAAAAGCTAAGAAGAAACCAGAAAGGGGTGTATCCTCTTTCTGGTTTCTTTTGATGTGTGTGACGTCTGACATAGCTGGCAGGTATTTATGAAAGAAAGTGAGAAAAAACGTAGATTTTAAAAAGAGTTTGTGGTAATATTATATTAATCGGATTGGTGAAAAAATTGAATTGGAGATGAGAAATGTGAATATTTTAGAACTTTTTGAGGCTGCATTAGAGAATGGAGAGTTTCATTTATATTTGCAGCCGAAAGTTAATATGATATCATCAAAACTATATGGAGCGGAAGCTTTGTCAAGGTGGATACATCCGGAAAAAGGAATACTGCCACCAGATACATTTATTCCAGCATTAGAGGATAGCGGACTGATTACAAAATTGGATATGTATATGTATGAAAAAGTATGCCAGCTGAAAGCTGAATGGGCAGGTCAAAAATATGAGCATATTCCTATTTCTGTAAATATGTCCCGATTAAATCTTTATAATAAGGATTTACCAGATATACTGGTTGAAATTGCGCAGAAGTATGGGCTGAATCCAAATGAACTGGAATTAGAAGTTACAGAGAGTGTTTTCGTGAAAGACAGTCTTGATTTAATTCATATGGTTGAGAAGTTAAAGAAGAAAGGATTTCTGGTATCCATAGATGATTTTGGTTCCGGATATTCTGCATTGAATCTGTTAAAGGATCTGCCTGTTGATACGATTAAGATTGATCAGGAGTTTTTGCGGGTTTCTGCTGATGATGCCCGTGGTAAGAAAGTTATTCGGAATGTGATAGCCATGTGCCTTGATTTAAAATTGGACGTGGTTACTGAGGGCATCGAGACAAAGGAGCAAATAGATTTTATCACCAGATGCGGATGTCAGATTGCACAGGGGTATTATTATTCAAAACCTATACCAGTGGATGAGTTTCAGGTATTTGCGGATCAATATATGGTAAATATTCTGAACAATTATTCTTTCAGATTAAATGGCAGTCTGAAGTCAGAGGACGGAAGTATGGAAGCCAGGATTTCGGGAGAAGGTCTGGAATATCAGCAGGGTATTTTTTCAGATTCTCAATCGATGTTCTTTCCGGGTGGCCCGAAAGAGAAAAATACCATCCATATACCACCGGAATCTATTGTAAATGACAGTTTTACGGTTTCCATGTGGATTAAACCTAAGATATTACATGCATGGACTACCACAATTTACATAAAATTTGAAAGTGGATTTTGCAGTATCATTCCTGTGAATGAATCAGGCGATTCAGATTTAAGAATCAGAGATTCCAGAGAGGTGTCCGGCTGGTATGATGTGACAGGAGAAGGACTTAAGGAGAATATTTGGACGCACTTCAGTGTATCTTATAATGCAAAAAAAGAGCAGGTTGCGGTCTACATTAATGGAGAGCTGATAGGTCTGCTGAGCCATGTTCCGACGAACCGTTATGTAAAATGGATTATTTTAGGCGGGGATGTATTTCAGCCGTCATTTATCGGAAATATATGTGAAGTTGTGATTTTTAATGAAGCAAAAGAGAGTCATGACATGAAAGAGTTGTATCTTTCTTATGTTGAGAAGGATAATTTTATTGGAAAAGTTGTGTAAATCAGAAAGGAGAAATAAATGATTCATCCGGCATCTATTATGAAAGTTATGTCTGCAAAGAATAAATTCACGGAAAATCATCCGAAAT
The DNA here is from genome assembly GCA_034172985.1 of Lachnospiraceae bacterium. Taxonomy (GTDB): domain Bacteria; phylum Bacillota; class Clostridia; order Lachnospirales; family Lachnospiraceae; genus CAG-303. The sequence continues at coordinate 2,538 of JAXFDY010000049.1, read as the reverse complement.
TTGCAGCATTTTTAAAAAATGTTTTTTCCAGTGGAGTGGAAGAAGGAACGATTATTGAAATAACCGTCACAAAACCGGGAGGACAACCCGTTACATCAAATATCAAGGTTTTACAGTCAGATTTGGACTTGTTAAATGAATTGAAAGAATTAGCAAGGTAATGTTATGAAAAAATTAACGATTGGAATACTGGCCCATGTAGATGCCGGTAAAACAACATTATCAGAGAGTGTGTTGTTTCTTACAGGAAATATAAGAAAGATGGGAAGAGTTGACCATGGGGATGCTTTTCTCGATACCTATGCATTGGAACGGGCCAGAGGAATTACGATTTTTTCCAAGCAGGCAAGATTAAAATTAAATCAGGCGGAGATTTCGCTTCTTGATACGCCGGGACATGTGGATTTTTCGGCAGAGATGGAACGGACGCTTCAGGTTTTAGATTATGCGATACTGGTGATTAGCGGCACAGATGGTGTTCAGGGACATACCCGGACATTAATGCGATTATTAAAACGCTATGAGATTCCGGTATTTTTGTTTGTTAATAAAATGGATCTTCCGGGATGTGAGAAGGAAGAACTGATGGAAGAATTAAGGAAAGCCTTCGGTGATGGATTTGTAGATTTTTCCAATGATACAGAAGAAGTATTTATGGAAAATATAGCTATGTGTCATGAGGATGCACTGGATATATTTATGGAATGTGGAAAGATTGATGATGGAATGATATCTGAATTGATATGGAAAAGAAAAGTTTTTCCGTGTTTTTTTGGCTCTGCTTTAAAACTGGAGGGAGTGGAACAATTTATTCAGGGGTTGGAACGATATACGAAGGAATTTTCTTATCCGGCTGAATTTGGGGCGAAAGTATATAAAATCGCCCGGGATACACAGGGAACAAGATTGACTTATCTGAAAATAACTGGTGGTTCTCTGGGGGTCAGACAGATGATTACATATGAATCGGGACAGGGAGAAAAGATAGACCAGATTCGTCTGTATTCGGGAGCAAAGTATGAGACTGCAGAATGTGTGGAAGCAGGGAGCATATGTGCTGTTACCGGCCTGTCTGAGACATATCCGGGGCAGGGGTTAGGGATAGAGAAAGAGTCAGAGCTTCCTGTGTTAGAGCCTGTACTTACTTATCAGATACTATTCCCGGCGGAAATCAACGTTCATGATATGCTTTTAAAACTGCGGGAATTAGAGGAAGAAGAACCGGAACTTCATATTGTTTGGAATGAGCAGTTAAAAGAGATTCATGCCAGAGTTATGGGAGAGATTCAGATAGAAATTTTGAAAAGTCTGATTTTGGAACGTTTTGGGATTTCAGTGGAATTTGGAAGAGGAAGCATTGTATATAAAGAAACAATCGAAAACACAGTTGAAGGTGTGGGACATTATGAACCATTACGTCATTATGCAGAAGTACATCTCCTCCTAGAACCGGGAGAACGGGGAAGTGGCCTTGTATTTGATACTGTATGCAGTGAAGATGAACTGGCAGGAAACTGGCAGCGGCTGATACTGACTCATTTGGGAGAAAAAAACCATTTGGGTGTACTTACGGGTTCTCCTGTCACGGATATGAAGATAACATTGATAGCGGGACGGGCACATCTTAAGCATACAGAGGGTGGAGATTTTCGTGAAGCGACTTACCGTGCTGTGCGTCATGGACTTAAAATGGCAAAATCAGTGCTTTTAGAACCTTTTTACCGGTTTCGGATAGAAGTGCCTACTGAGAATGCAGGAAGAGCCATGACCGACATACAGAAAATGTATGGAAGCTTTGAAACACCAAGAACAGATGGCAGAACGAGTATTATTACAGGAAAAGCACCGGTTTCGACAATGCATGATTATGCCAGAGAGCTGATTGCATACACAAAAGGGAATGGAAGGATTTTTTGTGAAATGGCAGGCTATGAGGAATGTCACAATGCGGAGGAAGTATTGGAAGCATATGCATATGACAGTGAATCAGATTTGGCGAATCCTACAGGCTCCGTATTTTGTGCTCATGGAGCAGGCTTTTTTGTGCCGTGGAATGAAGTGGAGGGATATATGCATCTTCATCCGGAACTTCCCGGGAAAAAGGATGAAATAGAGGAAGAAGTCCGGCAGGATGAGAAAAGGCCGAAAAAGGAACAGAATGCCTATGTTTTGGATAAAGAGCTGGAGGAAATTTTTGAGCGTACTTTCGGACCGGTAAAAAGACATTCATATACAGATGTAAAACGTCCTTTGACGGAGGAAAAGCCTTATGTGGCAAAATGGGAGCAGAAAAAGCCGGTAAAAAATTATTTGCTGGTAGATGGCTATAATCTGCTTTTTTCCTGGGAGGAATTAAATGAATTGTCAAAAGTAAGTCTGGATGGAGCAAGAACGAAACTAATGGATATCTTATGTAATTATCAGGCATATAAAAGTATGGAAGTAATCCTTGTTTTTGATGCCTATAAAGTAAAAGGAAATCCGGGGGAAATCATGGCATACCATAATATTCATGTGGTTTATACAAAGGAGGCTCAG
>JAXFDY010000051.1:0-2614 GCA_034172985.1 Lachnospiraceae bacterium | reverse complement strand
CGTATTAAACAGATGTCTGATTGGGGTGATGGAAGTTTCTATAATGATGCTACCGCAAGTAGTTCTCCCAAAAAGACTGCGATAGACACACTGAAAGAAGCTCTTGTTGAATACAAGGACGAGAATATCTACAAAACCTGCAAGAAACTCGTCCTTGCTATAAATCTTGGCAAACTAAATGCTCTCATTGACGATGAGGAATTTAAGATGGATTATAAAGAGATAGTCAAATCAACTTCGCCAATATTTGACGATGATGACACAACTCCACCAAGAAATACAGAAAGGGTTAAGGTTGTAATGTTTACCGATGAACAGGTATTTGAGTTCTTTGCTGATAGTTCATCAGATATCCCTGTGGCTTCTGTTTTTTTATCAAAGATTATGGGAAAGATTGTTGCAGAAATCGCCGAGAATCCTTTTTATATAGCATATACTACGGATATTGCTAGTGGAATTAGCCCAAAAGATCCTATTATACTAAACTACGAACTGCTTCGTATTCCTAATGTACGAAATACAATTGTTCAGACAATAATTGAAGCTATAGTAAGATTCAAGCTAATTATTACCCCGAGAGAATTTTTGGATTTTCTCTACTCGATTATTGTTTACCCTCATTACGACGAGTATATTATTGGGCATAATGAAAAGAAAGAATTCTTTGAAGCATTGCTTCCTTCTCTTCTTTACTGTGGAAGTGAGAATATGATTCAAAAAGCAATAAGTAAGCTTGATCCACTAAAGCAAAGCAGTACAGAACACGATAAGCAACTTTCTGTATTGTTTACCTCATATTCAATACCACCTTCATATTTTACCGAACAGCAAACATCTGAAATTCCTGCAGAATTGCTAAAACGTACAAATGAATTTTATGCAAATAATGGTAGGGATATTGAGAGGACAACTAAGTTCGTGTTTAGGTTAAAGCATCTCCTCTCTTATCACACAGAGAGTGAGCTCTATAAATCATATCTTGCGTTACTCAAAGGAATCTTTAACAAAGATGTCCACAAAATGCAAGAGATTTATGATGTTGTGGCAAAAGCTATCCCTCGTCATTATGGTTCTTATTACGAGAAAAGTAATATGGTTCCGCTGAACATACAAGGTGGTCGTTATAGATTATTTGGCAGTTTACAACTCAATCCTGAGCCTGTAAAATCTTATCATTCTGAATTATATGAAAACGAGTTCCTTATAAGATTTGATATGTCTTGGAAATTTCCTGATGGACTTGTGCAGTTGAGAATGGACTTCCAACTATATTCATATCTCAACGAATTAAATAGGGGAAAACTTGCTTTGTCCTATGAGCATGAAAAAGATTTGGCTTTCAGTATATTTATACGAAGACTTGTTGAAAAGTGTAACTGTGAACAAGGAATTACTGTGGTTAGGTCTGATACAGGTATTTTAGAATTAAGAGAGTCATCATTTGGAAATATTCAGTTACAATGAAAATCAATTTAGAAGCATATAACGAGCATTATCATCAAGGAGGTAAGTTTATAGACAATTGGCAGGAAGGAATAAAGTTGCTCCCCTTTAATTCTAATCCTGCTTCGGCTTACGACAAAAAGTGTGGTTTACATGGTACTACAGGCGAATTCTTCCGTCTGTGGGTTAATGATGGTACAAAGCCAATTGAGGATTTTGAAAAGACAGCAGTAGAACCTGTCAAGGAATATTTGACTAATAAACAAATGCCTAATGTACAAATCTCTGAATTTGTACGGATGATGCGTGACATCATGTTTATAAATGGGAATCTGAACATAACAGACTCAGCATTTCTGAAATATATTCCATTAGTCCCAAATGACGAACGAATTTCAGCAAAGGACAGAAGGAAGTATAATGACGGACAAAGAAAGCTTGCTAATTATCTGTACTCTATGCTTTCTGACGCATTGCAGAATTCTGGTCATTCTAAAACACCGAACTTATTTTCAAAAATTCTTCAGGAGGCTTTGACTCCATTTGGAGGAAGCTCAGACGAATCAAAAGAACGTGACTACATCGTTCTTCCATATATAAAGAAATCATTTGAGGAAGATCTCAGATGGATGCTTGAACAAGAAGAGACAGTGAAAATAAAATATCTTCATCTACTTCTTCATTTCTATGCATGTTATGCTGTAACACAGGCAATAGTAAGAATTACAGCCAGAGACAAGCACAATGAAGATGTACCTGCTCCTTTCTATTTCATATTGAATTCAGAACGCGCATCTGTTAATCATGATGCTGTTGTTAGAGGATGGTCATACCAGATACCGAAGTCTTCTCTTGATAAGTTATACGGAAAGTCACAAGCACTCGACATTCTAAATAGTGTATTGGGTGGCAATATTGGTTTCTACAACAATATACATGAGACGCTGAACGAAACAGACTTTGAAGATAACCGTGTGTTGTGTAATGAACTTCTCTCAAGATACCAAGAAGAGAAAAGAGAGGTATTCAATAGACGAACAAGTGAAAATGGGTCAATTGAAGAAATTGAAATTGACGTGCATTCTTATGATGAGTTCATTTCTACTCTTGAATACCTATGCACAGGCCTTCAATCTCCGAGTTACATATCTCGAATGAGGAAGAAGGTAAT
>JAXFDY010000021.1:0-2391 GCA_034172985.1 Lachnospiraceae bacterium | reverse complement strand
TATTCTTGCAGATTTTGCAAGATATCAAATAAAGCAGTTAAAACCATCACAACGTAATGAACTGATTCGTAACTGGCTTCTTGCATCTGAATCTACATCTGATAGACGTCCAATAAAAAATGAGGATCTAAAAAGAATTGATGAAGCGAGTGCCATGATTGAAGAATCTCTTGGCAGAGTATTAGGGAAAGGTATCATGCCTTCTTACGCTTTTTTCATCCTTACTCTTCTTATTGTGCAGGATGATAATAATCGACCTTTAGACGAGAAGATTACTTCTCAAGGATATTGTTATCAAGCACTAATTGTCATGTTCTTGAAGAAGCATGGGGTGTCAAGTCAACAAATGGATTCTTATATCAATTTCCTAACTGAATTTGCAATAAGAATATATCGAAATCATGACCAAGCATTATCACAACTTGATTTCGAGCAGTTCTTATCAGAATACGAGGCTCAATACTATTTTACAGATTCTGTAAAAACAATGCTTGAAAAACTTGATTCGTCCAACTTGATGTCTGCTTCATCATTTGGAAATTATAATTTTAATTATCCATATATATACTATTTCTTTGCCGGAAAATTCTTTGCTCAGGATTGGTAATATTAATATGATATTCACCATGAGGAAGCAACAGAACAAATCGACTTGATTTTGAATCATCTTCATAAGACCTCAAATGCATATATAGCGGTATTTATAACTCATCATACCAAGAATACCGCCTTAATAAATAAGGTTATGGAGGTGGCTCGTGTACTTTACAGTAATTATTCACCAGCGACTATGGACAAAAAATGCTTGTCTGTTTTTTCTGTCGTAGAGAATAGAATCAAGGCTCCTGAAATACCAAAGCTCAATAATCCCTCTGAAAATAGATTGAAAAAGTTAAAAGAGAAAGATGTTGAAGAAATAGAAAAAGACGAAATAGAAGATGTTGATATGGAGGATGAGGATCCTTATGCATTGGTATTAAGAAGAAGTATTAAGACTGTTGAAGTCATTGGGTCGGTTATCAAAAACAGAGCTGGTTCTCTTAGAAGTGAGCAGGTTGAAAAACTATTTGAAGAAGCAATGGATGTTCATTTGCGCCATGTGTCAAATTTTCTAGAAATAGTTAAATCAATTGTTGAATCAACAGATGGTACAAAATTTCTTGAGGACAGAATAAGAGAAGTCAAACCAGATATTGATGGAAAAACATTGCCACAAAGAGCGAATACGTTGTTTTGGGGGATGAATTTCTTGTTTTTATTTAGCATTCTTAAGAAAACGGCTTTCTCTCTCGGTTCTGATGCAACAGCAAGAGTTGCAAAGGTTGTTTGTGAGAGGAGAAATACTCCCGCATCTTTTTTGCTGAAGCATACCATCCTAATGTGGTTCAAGAAAAATGTCGATATTGCCGAATTGCAGAAAATGGATAAAGTATTGGATAATGCCACGGTGAAAAATGTAATGCTATGGCTGTTGTCTGACTATTGTAGCTTGCATATAGTTGACTTTAAGGATGCGGCCAAATTGGAAAAATTAGGCATTAAAAGAAAAGTATTTCTGCCTTCTCCTAATAAAGAGAAGAGATAAATTAAAGTTTTATAGTTATGATAATTATTAGCATATCTATAGTTATATGTTATAGCATTGTGAAGTTATAAATAATACAATTATGGCAGCAAACTTGACACTTGCAAATAAGAACCCATTCTCGACGTTTGACTTTTTGGGGTATTTCATTCCAGGGGCATTCGCCATCGGGTTGATGTATATTCTTTCTAACGGATTCCAGTTTGATAAATCATTGATGCCTCCGTCGATAGAGACACTACGGGAAATGCTCCTCCTTCATGAAGGGTATGTCATATTCATGCTGATTTTCTCCTCGTATATCATCGGTCATCTAATTTCATATCTTTCTTCTGTTACAGTCGAATTGTTCTATATCTGGTGTTATGGTTATACTACAGATTATCTGCTACTTGATCATTTGGACCAGGATAATATCCTGAAATCTGAGTTCGGAGCGACCAGATTCATGTGGCATGTCATTATTTGCATCATTGTGTTTCCACTTTTCATTTGCCATTTTATCGTGGAAATAATCCTAAATATAAAGCCTTTCCTATCGAAGAGAATCAATGACGAAATGAGAAAATGTCTGATTAAGAGAATCAACAAACTTGCCAGAAAAGTTGGATATGAGAGTGAAATAAAAAGGAAAGACTCATCGACATTGGACATTCATCGGTTGGTTATGCATTATGTTTATGAGAATTGTCAGCAGCATATTGCCAAATATGACAATTATGTGGCTCTGTATGGTTTTCTTAGGTCGCTAACGCTGATATTCAATCTGGCTTTTCTTTATGCAGTGTGTCGAATTATGGATTCTC
>JAXFDY010000191.1:0-11034 GCA_034172985.1 Lachnospiraceae bacterium | reverse complement strand
ACACCAACTGGTGCATGACCTCATTATAAGGTTTATATAGATAACGCGATTTCCTTTTTAACGGAAATGCGATTTCCAACAAAACGGATTAGTGATTTCCATGCGCCGGACAGGTGATGGATTTCACCCCGGATTATTCATCTTGATTCAAAAATGGTCATCTATGCATTTTACAATGATGACCATTTTTACTACTCATATTTAGCAATTCCCTTTTCAGATTATGCTTAATATTTTTTTGTCCATACATGTAAGTATCTTTTTAAACACCCATGCAATCCCTATTGTACACATGACAGAACAAATCAAGAAAATATATGGTCTGTTTCTCAAACCAAGATTTGATAAAATCATCATCGGAATTCTCTGCAAAATATAAATTTCAAATGTATATGTTCCAAACCAATTTAAAATTTTATTATGCACAGAGATCTTCATAGTCAGTAAAACCACCATAACAGAAAAGCACAATGTCCAGATTATATATATCGGCAACCTACCAATATGCGGCTTACCCAAAATCACAGCAATCACACTTCCCAGAAACGCAAGATAATAAATATTTGGATATTTCTCGCTAAACAGTACCTTTTCTATCTTTCCTTTTAGATGTGAATACCACATCCCCGCTACATAACACAGGATTGTATTATACCACCAGCCCTCTTGTGGACGATAATGATGCACAATAACAATATAAACCACTGTTAATAATGTTGTCGCAATTATCCCCGCCACCGGATATTTATGTAGGATTGAAAAAGCAATCCATGTAAAAATATACGTAAACAACACCGCAAATACATACCAGTTACTGTTACCAATACCCGTCCAACCAGTAAAAGCAAGTAACGTTTGTTTTAAAGGGTATTGCTTTCCAAGAAGCTTATCAACAATGCAAAAAATCAAGACTGCACAATCAAAATGTAACAACGTCAATAAAACTCTTTTTACAGGTATTCTCCTTATGTAATCTTTCCCCTTTTTCTTAATAGACTCATAAACGCCATACCCCGAGTAAAACAAAAATATTGTAACAATATTCTGTCCCAAAAACTGTCCAACATGCATATAAAAAGTATCATAAGCACCGTTCAACTCTGTATAGGTAATAAAATGCTGTCCAATAACCATGAAGACAAAAATTCCTCGTACCGACATGGTATTTTCTCTTAAAAGATAATCCTTACAAAACTCTGGCTTCTGATATACTGTAACCCCATAAATACATAACACAAAAACAAGCAATAAATAAAAAGTCATACCTCTCCCATCTATATATCCGTTCTATTTTTCGTCCTTTTCATATCGAATAGCTGTTACCTGGCCCGCATCTATTCCTTCCGTACTGTCCTTCTGAAACAAAATTCGGAATGTCATTAGCATTAGTTTAAAATCCATCCATAAAGAATAATTTTCTATATATGTAAGATCTAATTTCAGTTTATCATACGGTAATGTATTATACTTTCCATATACCTGTGCATAACCAGTCAATCCTGCTTTTACCTTTAAACGAAAATCAAACTCCGGAATTACTTCCAGATATAAATCACGAATCTCCGGGCGTTCTGGTCTTGGTCCTACTAAAGACATATCTCCCTTCAGAATGTTAATCAACTGTGGCAATTCATCCAGATGTAAATTTCTAATCACGTTTCCTACAGGAGTTACTCGGTTATCCTTTTTCGCTGCCAGACGTGCTCCCTGACTCTCAGAGTCCACACACATACTGCGGAATTTATAGATCAAAAACACCTTATTATCCCTAGTAAGTCGCTCCTGCTTATAGAATATCGGTCCGCCATCGTAAAGTTTAATACAGACCGCAATTATAAGCATAACAGGCGATGCAATAATCAAACCAATGAATGAAATTAAAATATCAATAATTCTTTTAAAGAATCTTTGATCCAATGACAATCCACTGTTTCTTGCCAGCAAGAGAGGCACATCAAAAAGATGTGTATCTTCTGCAGCCATCACAATAATATCCGAAATCTTAGGCGTAACATATACTCGAATACTATTCTGATAACAGAATTTTATAATACGGTTTCTTCTGCTATTTGGTAGATCAAACAGCACTACCCCTTCATACTTTAAGATATTATCAAAAATAATCTGTTCTTTTTCCTGGCAATTGATTTCTCCACAAATATTATATTTATCTTTACGTGAATTGATCGCTTTAATAATATCTTTTGGTTCATATTCGCCATATACAAGTAATATTTTTCTTGGTGGATACAAAACTGTATACACTTTTTTCACAATAATTATCCAGGGTATTATGAACAAAATCTGATATAGCATAAGAACAAACATATGATGTATTGGAAAATATTGATGCCCAGCCATAGTAACTTCAAAGTATCCAGCTACACCACTAAGAAAAATAGCCAGCACATGAGATACTATAATGTCTAATGTCTTCAAATACCCAATTTTGTACCCACGGAAGATATGTGTAAAGAAAAATAATACCATAATATAGAATCCTATAACAGCCCAGTTCCCTTTTCGATAAAAAGGTGTTAAAATCGCTGCACTATATTTGGTATACCATAGATATGCAAACATTCCACCTTCTACAATAATCGTTATCAAATTTGCAACATAATTAATAAGGTGTTTATACTGCTGTTTCATCCTCTATTCTCCATTTGATTATTAATACTATAGTTCTCTTATTGCCTCATATACCCTCTGACTATTGCAAGTATCATTAAACGGAAATGTCTCATCAATACGTTTTCTATATTTATCTTTCAAATTACACTCATTTTTCATATAATCTATCAAAAGATCAACAATTGTATCAACATCATACGCTACTTCACCGAAGCCATCATCAGTATAATCAAAATATCCTTTATCATAAGTGTGTTTTCCTGAAAAGAATTCTTCGTGATCTGCTTGATAATACATTAATGGTTTTCGCAGATATGCAAAGTCAAAGGCTACCGATGAATAATCTGTAACTAACAAATCTGTTTCTGCAAATATCGTTCTGTACGGTATATCTCCTACATTCAGTACCTTTATTGTATCATTTATTTTTAAGAATTTTGTACAATCAGCCATATTGGGATGACACATAAATCGAATCGTATATCCCATTTCTTCTGCCGCTTTTATAAAGCGTTTATTCGTAAGCAATTCAGAATACATTTTGCAATATCCACTGTTTTCTGCTCCATTTACTGCCATACGTTTTCCAGTACCATAAATCAAATCTCCTACTAAATAAGCGCGCCATGATGGCAAAATCGTAATATACTTCTTTTCATCGTGATATAAATAATCATACCGAGGAAATCCCGTTAGTTTTACTTCTCTTTCTGTATATCCATAATCGTAATCCAGTATGGAATTATGCTCTGGATTCGTTGCGGTAACAAACATTTGAATATTTTTATTATAACGATTCAGCCATCTGGTTAAATCATCTTTTGTTATTCCATGTTGTAAAAAAATAAATTTATTTTTTTGTGTAAGATCAGAATAATAGTATGAATACTTCATAAACGGTCTAAAAACATTATCCTCTCCCTGAGATGAAATTATTTTCGCTCCATGTAAACAATACCATTTATATAACCATCCATCCGGTTGAACTACTTTACCTTTTTTGCTAATTCTCTCATAATCTTTCGAATCTTTTATAATCGCAAATACAGGTTTTATATCTTTCTGGTCTAACGAATTGATATAATTCCATAAGGCTTCACCATTATCATCCGCCTTATCAGTGCGATCACTCAGTAACCAAATTTCTTTATGCTGAAATATCTTATACAAATGATAGGCTATTCTTACACAGATTGCTTTATATGCGGCCTTCTCTCTTTGTAAAAACAATCCCTTCAAATAAGAAAATTCTCGATAAACATGTTTTCCTAACGAATACGGCTGTATACACAACGTTCCTTTTTCATATGTCAACATATATTTATCTGTCACATAATATGAATTCCACATTTTCGTTTGTACCGGAGCAAATTTTCCATATAAAAGATTTTTTTTGTTAATCATGTTCCCATTAATTTCGCACCAAAAACCAATCCTATTTTCCGTCCCGCTTTTCAGCGCAAACGAGATTTTAAATCCCCGTACATTAATTATATTCTCACCCATAGAAAGCTGAATTACATCTCTCTTAACATTTTCACATACAATCTTTTTACCATTATGAGAAACAAAAATCTTTATATCATCACTTTCTTCATAATTGTATAAATACATTACCCCTTCTATTTGTATTTCATCGTCTGAAAATGTAATAAAATCTATTTTCACTACCGAATCTCCTTCATTATAAACCGTTACCCCATTATAATGATAGCATATATCATTTTCCAATATTTCGCTTTCTGGTGCATGTCCATATTTCCATCTTAACACATGTACTTTGTATTCTCTTGTCAATTGTCTTTGTTCCAAGATAATTTCATCTTCGATATATGATAAGGCTTCCCTTAACATAGTAAAGTATAAATCACATTCATCAGAAGTCAACACCTCGTCAGGAGCGTTAACTAGCTTAAATCTCCATTGCAAATCATACATTATTGCATATTGAACAAACAGTGGAACTCTTCCAAATTTGGCATTATACATCTTTAATACATTCAGAGCAAAATGTTCCATATAATTAAGATACCACTTTTTATTCTTGTTCGATTTCTGAATAGCCGATTCTTCTCCTGCCGTTCGCCTGCGATATAAGTACTTTGCCCGATGCACAACACCATAACACATTTTATTTTTTAAGATATTCATAACTACCTTTGCATCTTCTGCATAAGGTAAATTTTCATCAAATTTTATTTCCCTGATTATACTACTTTTAACAAATGACGCACTCATAGATAATAACGGCTTATCATATTCCTCTTCTAAAAAAATAACTCTATCTCCGTTATTAAATTTATTATTTAATATATGTTCACCATTTGCCCCATCAAAAAAACAAAGCGGAATAGTTATAATATCCGTTTTATCTTCCCACTTTTTGAATTTCTTATAAACCAATCGTAACGTATTGGGAGTTAACTTATCATCTCCGTCCAGAAAATTAACATATTCGCCCTTTATATATTTTACTCCTTCATTTCTGGCAGCTGAAACACCTCCGTTTGTTTTATGTACTACAACTATATTATCCGGATACTCTCCCTGATATTTATCACATATTTTTCCAGAAGCATCCTTCGAACCATCGTCGATTAGAATCATTTGGACATTCTTTTTAAATCCAATATCTTGATTTAAAACACTTTCGATTGTTTCTTCCAAAAATAACTCTATATTATAAACTGCTGTTATAATAGAAAACTTAAATTCATATTTTCTATTCTTATTCTTTTGCATTCCAATTCCCCACTCACTATATCTATTTAAACTTTCATTTGTATTTTGAATCATCTGTATAATAATTTGTAGATTATGTTTTCCAAACCACCCCGTACTCCATACCTACATATATCTCTACTCAAAATATGTACCATCCGTTTTATTGTAAATTTGTCATCACCAACTGATTCTGGAATTAACAATTGATTATCCAGGCCAATACTTTCATATATATCATCAATTCTTTTTTCCAGACTTCTTTTTTCACTATCTGTCAGTAAATTAAATGGCTCTCTCAGAAATGGGGTTAACCATTCAGCGAATCTTTGATTATTTCCTGATAAATATCCATTCTCGCTCCATTCTCTAATAATAATCTCTGCTGCAAGCAAATGATTATTCATATAATCCACACACTCATTTCTTAATAAGTGCATTGCCGATTTTGGATTCATTCGGTATCTATAAATCGATTTTGAACTAAAAACTATGTTAGATGCTTTAGGATAAGCCAAAAATAAGAATGTTAAATCTTCTGCAATATGGATATTTTCATTAAAAAAAATCCCCTGTAAACACTCACGGTAAAAGATTTTATTTGTTATAGATGGCTGAGCTCCACATTCAAAATATAATATTTCTGGTGCGAAGGAAGAATACACTTTATTTTTAGTATAAAAAGCCATACGCATCCATTCTGGTGCCTGAAAAGGCAAATCAAGGCTTCCCCCGAAAGCCAATATATCCACATTATTTTTTTCACATTTTTTGAATAAATATTTTAGCACATTCTCCTGAATATAATCATCCGCGTCAACAAACATAATGTATTTACCACGAGCTGCTTTCAGCCCCTGATTTCTTGCAGCACTGACGCCCTTATTTTCCTGATGTATATATACAATATTATCTCTTTTTTGAGCAAACTCTCGTATAATAGTCCCTGATGCATCTGTAGATCCATCGTCAATACAGATAATTTCATAATCATCTAAATTCTGTTTTTCAAGACTATCTAAACATTTTTCAAGATACTTTTCAGCCTGATAGACTGGAACAATAATTGATATTTTTATCTGAGATTCTTTTTTCATTATTTCTTTACGACATCCATATATGCATCGCAAACTTCGTTTACTTCTCCCTGCATACGACCCACGCCTTTGTCAATCCATAATGCATGATCGCAAAGCCTTTTTACCTCGTCAATAGAATGCGACACATATAATAATGTTGTTCCTCCACTGAGCATTTCACTCATTCTCTTTTCACACTTTTTACGGAATTTATAATCACCAACAGACAAAATCTCATCTACAATTAAAATCTCCGGTTTTACCATAGTTGCCACCGAGAAACCTAGTCTTGCCCTCATACCGGAGGAATAATTTTTAATTGGAGAATCTAGGAAATCCCATAACTCTGCAAAGTCAACAATCTCTTCAAAGTGTTCCTGCATAAATTTTTCTGAATGTCCCAATACACAACCATTCAGGAAAATATTCTCACGCGCAGTCATTTCCTGATCGAAGCCTGCCCCCAATTCAATCAATGGAGCTACTGTTCCATTTACAGTAATACTTCCTTTATATGGTTTTAAAATACCACTGATTGCTTTCAACATTGTAGATTTTCCGGAACCATTCGTTCCAATCAATCCCCACGCTTCACCTTTCCGAACCTGAAAGCTTAAATCTTTAACTGCCAGAAACTCCTGAAACATTAATTCCTTTTTTATCAGTTTAATAAAATACTCTTTCAAATTATCAACTTTCTGATTAGCCAGATTGAACCGTATTGTCACATGATCAACATCTATCATTACCTGATTATCAGCCATAAAATCCTCCTATATGTATAAGATAAAATTATCTTCTGTCTTTGAAAAACTCCAGATACCTAAAACAAGCATAATAATAGCAGTTCCCCAGCCGGCCAATGTGATCGACGGTCCCGGAAATTGTCCATAATAGATTAAATCTCTAAATTGTCCAACATAAAAATACATTGGATTACAGTGTTTTACCAGCCATGCTACCTGATATGGTAATGATTCTATCGGATAAAAAATAGGTGTTAAGTACATCCAAGCAGTTGTTATTGCATTATAAATATACTGAATATCCCTGAAAAATACATTTGCCTGTGCCAGAAACATTCCCAATCCAATACAAAAAATATATAATTGTAAAATCACCAGTGGAAATAACAATGTATAAACCGTAAACTGTGCTCTTGTTACAAGCATTACAATAACTAGAGCCCCAAGAGAAAACACAAAGTCTATCATACCGCTGGTTATCTTAGAAATTGTAAATATATATTTCGGTACATATGTTTTTTTCAGTAACGCACCATTTCCAGTTATAGAAAAAATAGCCTGATGCGTAGATGTATTCATAAAGTTGAACAATAACTGCCCGCAAAATAAATAAACCGGAAAATTCTTGATATTCCTGCTAAACATAGTAGAAAATACAATTGTCATAACTACCATGATAAGTAATGGATTCAAAACACTCCACACATAACCCAGGAAACTTCTTCTGTATTTCAATTTAATATCTCTATTTACCAGCTGTTTCAGTAAATCTTTATATTGCCAAAGTTCTTTTACATATAGCGTTGCTGTTTTTCCAAACTGTTTCATATAACCTCCTATTCAAAATCATGATTATGTCGTAATTTATTGTATATTTTCGAATGTAATATTGCCTCAAAAGTTTTCTTCGTGATATGAAAATAATTCATTGCCTCCATATATTTATATTGCTTTCTGGCCAATTCATAAGTGTATGGAACTTCTTTTTTTATAGAGTTCATCATGGACTCTCCCAGATTTCTTCCTCTTTTTTTATCTTTTTCCACCAGCAAAACCGTTTTAAGATAGCTTAAAAGTAATCCCTGCACTTTCATACAATAATATTTTTTTCCACCAGATCCATCTGTCAGATCAAGTTTCGGATATTCCTGAACAAATCTTTTTAAGACTATCTCGGTATGTGAACTTCGTTTCAACTGATTTTCATCAGACACACTCTGCTCAACATCTCCAATTCTGTAATCATAGATGAATAAATCAAACGGGGTTATTGTTTTCGCATAGCAACAAGGTATCGTCGCATATTCATGGTCTTCATAAAAGACATGTTCTGATAATTCGATTCCATTTTCATGGTAAAAATCCGTCTTATATGTAATACCGTGAAAAGTTAAACTTCGATCAAAATTTTTCCATTGCACCATAATTTCATCAAATGTATAAGCTCTGTCAAACTCTGCAGGATAGCTTTTCCATTTTTTTATTTCTTTTGTGGAGATATTATAGGTGTAATGATGTGTCAGAACAACATCACTTTCACATTCCTCTAATTTTTTTATGAACTCAGGTAAATTTTTCGATTCTACCCAATCATCTGCATCTATTACTTTCAGGTATTTACCCTTTGCTGCTTCACATCCTGTATTTAAAGCACCACCATGACCTTTATTCTTTTGTGATATCACACGAATGGACTCTGGATACAATTCACAGTATTTCTTTGCGATAGTTTCTGTTTGATCCGACGATCCATCATTTACTATTATAATATCCAGCTTATCAATTACCGTTTCAACGATCAAAGAATCAAGTCCTTTATCCAAATATTTTTCGCAATTATATGCTGGAATAATAATCGATAGAATCTTTCTCATAATTTCCCTTTCTCATATCTTCAGCTCTTACTTATCCGCAGTAAAGCTGCTTGTTTTGTAATTTTATTATCCACAATTCCTTTTAATGTTTTCCTTATTGCTGTCCCCTCGCTTATATCTAAGCTGTATATTTTTCTTTTCTTTATACAATAATAGAACGCATACATAATCGCTAACGGCATTCCCATAATATATCGTGTTGTAGCCCCACGGTTATAAAAAAACTCATCTGAAAATCCTTTAAACCATGTGGACTCTGTCTGGGCTACACTTGCAATTTCCGTTGGTACATAATATATCTTCAATCCTGCCTTTTCACAGTCCCATAGAAATTTCAATTCTTCTTCTGCTCCATTTCCCGTTCCTGCGCCAAGTAATTCGTCAAATTTTATACCTTTTTTCTTTAAAGACTGTTTTTTAAAGGATATCTGCCACGAACTTACTTTCATGGTTTTCGGAAATTTCAGACGAATAATTTTATCTTCAAAAGATGGCGGTCTGTTTTTCATCTTAAATATAATAACATCTGCATCATGTATTTTTTCATATGCTTGTACAATCTTGTTTTCATAATTTTTCACAAAAACTTCGTCATCATCGCAGAGCATACAGATATCAGCATCTGATTTTTCTATCGCCATATTACGACTCTTGGTAAGCCCTCTTTCCTTTGTAGAATACATTCTGATATATCCCATATCCGTATAAAATTCTTCATACTTTTCATTTTCACACTGATTAATCACCACTGCATTGCCAGTAATATTTGATTTGCGAATGATATCGATTCCTTCTTGATGCATACACGATAGTAGTATATCCAGTTTCATATTCTGTAATTTTCTCCCACTTTTTCTTAGAAATCAATTATTTACAAAAAATATTTCCGTATTCCATGTACTGCATAATTGAAGAAGCATATAATACTTTTAAGCACTCCAAACCCCATATATCGATATACCATGAATGTCATCTTAGCAGATTTTATTTTATTTCCTGACTTTCCCTTGTTGCTTAATCTGTATTTCAATAACGGCTCATTAATTCCGCAAGCTTTTTTATATTTTTTTAATATTTCCAGCCACATAATATAATCTTCATGGCTATCTGCATGATGCATAGGGAATTCCTTTGCGACATCTCTTTGCAATACTACCGATGAACAGTTAATGCTATTGTGCTTTAACAACTCATCATATGTAATCTCTTCTTTGACAGGGATTACACGTCCTGTAAGATCTCCTTCTGGTGTCATCAATTCTCTAGCTGTTGTGCATAAAACATAATTTTCATTCCGCATAATCTTCAATTGTTTTTTAAGCTTATTATGCTCCCAGTAGTCATCTCCATCCAAAAATGCGATATACTGCCCTCTGGCTAAATGCACACCTCTGTTACGTGTTTCCGCAGCACCTATATTTTTTTCATTTTTCACATAAAAGACAACAGGATTAGCCTTATACTTTTCCATCACTTCATCCAGATGATCCGTTGAGCAATCATTAATCACTAATATCTCCAGCGACACATTCTGTTCTAATGCCGAATCAATCGATTTCGAAATGTACTTTGCACAATTAAAAGCAGGTATTATGACTGATACTTGTGGTTTTTTCATATAAGTCCTCACTTGTTATTCTTTTTGCTTTATAACTGAGTTATTATACCATACAGGCTAAATGATTTCAACTAATCCGCTGTCCTATCCCCCTTATCAGACGTTTCCACCTGTCTCCCGAATTTAAAAAACAAAAATTTTCTGTTTCTAAAACCACATTTCCCAAAACCCACCATTTCAACTCATAATTTCCAAAAATCCGCCAATACTAACACCAGAACTTTAATTTCATCTAAAACCAGGTTTAGCACATCATATTTATACGGATAAGGAGAAAGTCTATGAAAGCAACAGGTATTGTACGAAGAATCGATGATCTCGGGCGGGTGGTGATTCCGAAGGAGATACGGCGGACGTTGAAG
>JAXFDY010000189.1:0-79266 GCA_034172985.1 Lachnospiraceae bacterium | reverse complement strand
CTGGGAGGGATTTTTCTTGTTGTGTTTTTATGGTAGTGATTATGGAAATGAGGTGAATATCAGTGGATATTAATTTGATTTTTAAAATAGCAGCTGTAGGCATTCTTGTTTCGGTTGTAAGCCAGATTTTAAAACAGAGTGGCAGGGAAGAGCATGTATTTCTCGTGGGACTGGCAGGGGTGGTACTCGTACTTTTCTGGATTATACCATACATATCTGAACTTTTTGAAACGGTGAAAGATTTATTCATGCTATAGGAGGCAGATATGAGCTTTGTGGGTATTATGTTTCTTGGGATAGCAGCCGCATTAATGGCAGTCATGCTGAAACAGGGAAAAAACGAATACAGTGTTTATATGATAGTTGCCGTTACAGTATGCCTGAGTTTTTTTATCATTAGCGGTATGAGGACCATATTGGAAGCGATTGAGAAAATCAAGACTTATATTCATTTTGATGAGGCATATCTCAATACGTTAATTAAGATTGTAGGAATTTCCTATCTGACACAGTTTTCTACTGATTTATGTAAGGACTGCGGCTATCAGGCGTTGTCCAACCAGTTACAGATATTTGGAAAAATCAGTGTTCTGGCAGTAAGTATGCCTGTGATTCTTTCCCTCCTGGAGACGATTAATCAGGTTTTAGGTTAAGGAGGCAAAATGAAACAGAGAATGTGGAAGGTATGTGTAATCGCATTTTTAATGATAACATTTTTTTCGACAAAAGAAATATTTGCTTCCCAGGAAGACACAAATCTGTTAGATTTATATGATTTTTCGGAAGTAGATGAAAAATTAGAGAAATATAACCAGTCTTATAGTTTTCAGGAGATTGTCACTACACTGATGCAGGGAGATTTTTCACAAAGTCTGTCAATGGTAAAAGAGGAATTTATTGATTTGTTTTTTCAGGAATTGCTTTATCACAAATATGCAATGATAAAAATTATGATTCTGGCAGTTATATCCGCTATGTTTACAAATCTATCGCTATTAATTGAAAAAACAGATATTTCGGAAATGGGTTTTTTTATTACATATATTCTGATGGCAACTTCATTGATCGAGTCTTTTCGGGTGATTCTAGATATGGTTTATGAAGTGACGGATAATATTACGGGATTTATAGAAATTGTAATCCCATCCATGGTTTTGTCTGTGGGATTGTGCAGTGGACAGGCAACAGCACTTGGATTTGGCGAAATAGCTTTATTTTTAATATATGCAGGGGAAATTATTATTCGGAATATTCTTTTACCTGCCGTATTATTTTATGTAATCATTATGATTATAAACAATCTTATGAAAGAAGATTATTTGTCAAAGTTTGGGGGTGTCTTTAAAGGCTTTGTCTTATGGTTTTTAAAATGTTTTACAGGTCTTGTTATGGGGCTGAATCTGATTAAGGGAATGATTTTACCGGGAGTAGATTCGGCAGGTAAAAATACGGTGGTTAAAATTGCAAACCTGATACCGGGAATGGAAGATTTCACAAGTGCAGGAAGTGTTTTTATGTCATCGGCAGTGATAGTAAAAAATGCGGTAGGCGGAGCTGTGATTTTGATTCTGGTGTTGATAGTGGCTGTACCATGTATTAAAATGCTGGTTTTTGTCGTGACATATAAAATTACGGCAGCTTTGATTCAACCCATGACAGACGGAAGAATATCCGGATGCGTGGACGCCACTGCCACGGGGGTGCTGCTGTTAAATAAAGTGGTTATTACACAGGTTATTATGTTGTCATTATCAGTCGCTATATTATGTATTGTGACGAATTAGGAGGCAGGATGGAAAATCTGTTGGAAAATAGTAAATCAATCGTTTCCTTTCTGATTTTAGAGACAGTGCTGTTAAATCTGATATCAAATCAGGGATTTCAGAAAATGCTTCGTTTATGCAGTGGAGTTATTCTGATTCTGCTTGTTTTAAAATCTTTTAACTGGCTTGTGGATTTTACGGGAACAGCAGATAGCTTTTTGAAAAAGACGCAGCTGGACCAGACAATCAGGCAATGTGAAGATATGATTGCAGAAGGAGACGTTTACCTGACGGAACAATATACACAGCAATATAAAGAGACTGTGGAGTCAGGTATCAGGGAATTGGCAGAACAGGAAGGAATTGTTTTGAACAGATGCCAGATTGTATTATCAGAAAATGAGATTAAATTAAGCCGCATCGAACTGGAAATAGATACTGATGATGGAACTGTACAGGAAAGTGAGGTGGAAAAAGTACATATTTCATTAACAGAAACTGAAGAACAGACGGAAACAGAAAGTCCGGATATCATAAAATTGAAAAATAATATTATAGATATATATGGGATTGGGGAAGAGAATATTATTATCATAAAAGGGTGATAACATGAGAAATTATAAAGAAATGGTGGGAAAAATAGGAAAAGATAAGCTGCTTCTGCTAGCTCTGGCCGGCGGCCTGCTGCTGTTTTGCTCGGTGCCTTCCGGTGAGGAAAAACAGGAGGAACAGACGCAGACATTGTCAGCAACTCAGGCTGTTTCGCTGGAAAAAGATGATATGGAAGAATATGTAGAAAAACTGGAAAGCAGGCTTGAGGAATTAATCGGGGAGATAGAGGGTGTAGAACAGGTACATGTGATGATTACCCTGAAAAGTGGTGCAAGCAAGGAAATATTAAAAGATGAGAGTGTAAACTCGGAAGATACCAGTGAGTCTGACAGTGAAGGAGGACAGAGAAGTATCTCTTCATATGGAAAAGATGAGAGTACTGTCTATATCAGGGATAGCTCCGGTCAGGAAGTGCCGTATGTACTATCGGAAATTTCACCGGAAGTAGAGGGAGTCGCTGTTGTGGCAGATGGAGGAGATAGTCCGGTAATAAAAGAAAAAATTATCAGTCTGATTAAGGCATTATTTGGCATAGAGATTAATAAAATTATGGTAACCGTATAATGGATAGTAGTACATAAATATTGCATTAGGAGGGCTATATGAGATTATTCCGGAAAAATCAGTTAGTTATTACTGCACTGGCAGCGCTAATCGCTGTTGCCGGTTATCTGAATCATGTAGAAAAAACAGAGAAAGAAGGAACATTAGCAGGAGCGAAAGTAACGGAAGAGACAACTGCAGAGGAGACTACAGTACAGGAAGATACAGCAGCAGCTTCTTCTGATATTGCCAGTAATGAAATTGACATTGAGGGAGAACCGGGAGAAGCAGTGCTTGTAAATGCAGCGGGTACCGTGGATTTTATTGTGGAAGCAAAATTGGCAAGAGAAGAGGTCAGGGCAAATAGTAAAGAAGCTCTGATGGAAATTATCAATAACCAGGAGCTGAGTGATGAAGAAAAGACTTCCGCGGTGGAACGAATGGTGGAACTGACGGAAAATGCAGAAAAAGAGTCTGCAGCGGAGGCACTGATCGAGGCAAAAGGATATGAAAATGTGGCTGTTACTATTTCTGAGGAGGGCGTTGATGTAATGGTGGTGGCAGACTCTCTGGATAATGCAGCGAGAGCTCAGATTGAAGAAATCGTCAAAACAAAAGCAGGTGTGAGTGCAGATCAGATTACGATTACAGCAGTTAAGAATATCGAAAAATAAGTTGCATTTATCATCATTTTTGGTATAATAAACCTAAGATTTGGTGTGAAGGCATCTAGAAACAATTGGAGGTATGATTATGGAACAGAGAATGCACGATGCTGGTGTAGGTGAAGTAAAGATTGCAGATGATGTGGTTGCAATTATAGCAGGTATCGCGGCAACAGAGATAGAAGGCGTTGCGTCTATGGCAGGAAATATTACAAAAGAGATTATTTCCAAGCTTGGTATGAAAAACTTGTCCAAGGGTGTCAAAGTAGCAGTGGAAGAGGGAAAGGTCAATGTAGAGTTGTCTTTGAACATCAAGTATGGTTACAATGTACCTGAGGTAGCTGCTAATGTTCAGGAAAAAGTAAAAGCATCCATTGAGAATATGACTGGATTAAAGGTAGCAGATGTGAATGTCCAGATTGCAGGAGTCGCACTGGACGGAGCAAAATAGAGAATAAAGTGATGAATGACAGCCGGGCGGGAAATCCTGCTCGGCTGTATGAAGTGTAAGAGAAAGAATGAACCTTGACATAGATGATATACAGGATATAGTGGAGGATAGAGATGACAAGAAGAGAACTGAGAGAGAGTACATTTATGATGTTGTTCAGAAAAGAGTTTCATGAAACAGAGGAATTGGAAGAACAGTTCGGGTTTTATGTAGAGGCTTTTCAGATAGAAGATGAAAATGACCGGACATATATTTATGAAAAGCTGATGAAAATTCTGGACCGGCTGGAAGATATCGATAAAGCCATAGACGAAGTATCAGAAGGATGGAAAATAAACAGAATGTCAAGAGTAGATCTTACAATTATGCGTCTGGCTTATTATGAAATGAAATATGATGATGATATTCCTGTGGGAGTGGCCATTAATGAAGCTGTAGAGCTGGCAAAGAAGTTTGGAGGGGATGATTCCCCGGCTTTTGTCAATGGTATTCTTGCAAAATTAGTAAGCTAGTTTGGAATAGTGGAGACAGATATGGGAAGTGTGTATACAGTTTCACAGGTTAATTCTTATATAAAACATTTATTTGAGGAAGATTTCGCTCTGGGTACGATTCGTATCAAGGGCGAAGTTTCTAATTGTAAATATCATTCTTCCGGTCATATTTATTTCACATTAAAAGATGCGAATGCCAGTATTTCAGCAGTGATGTTTGCCGGAAACCGCAAGGGACTGAAATTTCATATGAAAGATGGACAGAAGGTTGTCGCATCAGGAAGTGTAAATGTTTATGAGCGGGATGGGAAATATCAGTTATATGCGAATGAAATTGTTGATGACGGAGAAGGTGATCTGTTCCGAAAATTTGAGGAATTAAAAAAAGAGCTTCTGGAAATGGGCATGTTTAATCAGGAGTATAAAAAGCCGATTCCGAAATATGCTTTGAATGTAGGTATCGTGACCTCTGAGACCGGAGCAGCTATTCGCGATATCATGAATATTGCTTCAAGGAGAAATCCATATGTACAGCTCTATCTATGTCCGGCCCTCGTACAGGGGGAAGAAGCAGTCCCTTCGATTATCAGTGGGATTCATTGTCTGGATGCCATGAATCTTGATGTGATTATTATTGGGCGTGGGGGCGGTTCGATAGAAGACTTATGGGCATTTAATGAGGAGGCTGTGGCAAGGGCGGTTTTTGCCTGTCAGACACCAGTGATTTCAGCAGTCGGTCACGAGACAGATACAACCATTACTGATTTTGTGGCAGATATGCGCGCACCGACTCCATCAGCGGCAGCGGAGCTGGCAGTTTTTGATTATCTGAAATTCCGGGAGGATATGGATAATATTTGTTACACTTTAAAGAAAAATGTCAGAAACAAATATGAACAGAAAAGGAACCTTCTGGAAAATTATCATCTCAGACTGGAACGAATGAATCCGGTAAAGATGATTCAGGATAAAAGACAACGATTAGATTATAATATGGATAAGATGGGGGAATTGTTGAATCGAAAGCTACAGTTTAATAAGCATCGGCTTAGTTTGGCAGCAGAACGTTTGAATGGTTTATCTCCTTTAACGAAATTGGAAAGTGGATTTTCTTATGTGCAGGACAGTCATGGAAAAAATGTAAAGACGGTCCGGGGAGTCGGAAGAGGAGACAAATTAAAAATATTAGTAAGTGACGGTGAGATAGACACGGAAGTTGTGGAGGTAATTTATGGCGAAAAAGATGACGATAGATCAGGGATTTGAGCAACTGGGGGAAATAATGTCGCAGATGGAAAAAGATGAGATTAGTCTTGAGGAATCTTTTGATTTGTATCATAAAGGAATCACAATTGTAAAACAGCTCAGGGAAAAATTAGATGAGACGGAAAAGAAAATCATTGTATTAAATGAGAAACACGAGGAATAGTTTGGAGGGAGCATCATGTCTGATTTTAAGAAAGAACTTGCAGGAAGAACTGCAGAGGTAGAAAAAATAATTTATGCTTATATGCCAAAAGAAGAAGGATACCAGAAAACAATAATAGAAGCAATGAACTACAGTATCAGTGCCGGAGGTAAGAGGCTTCGTCCAATGCTGCTGCAGGAGACTGCAAGACTTTTCGGATATGAGGGAAAAGATGTGGAACCATTTATGGCGGCGATGGAGATGATTCATACATATTCCTTGGTACATGATGATCTTCCTGCGATGGATAACGATGATTACAGAAGAGGCAAACTTACGACACATAAAAAATATGGTCATGCAATGGGTGTACTGGCAGGAGATGGATTGTTAAACTTTGCTTTTGAAACCTGTGCAAAAGCAGTTGTAAATAGCCAGCATATGGACCGGGCTGCGAAAGCGATGCAGGTGTTAGCAGAAAAAGCCGGTATTTATGGTATGATAGGTGGACAGACAGTAGATGTGGAATATACAGACAAATCCCTCGATGAAGAAATACTGCATTTTATTCACGAGTTAAAGACAGGTGCCCTGATTCAGGCTTCTATGATGACCGGGGCTGTATTGGCAGGGGCAAGAGACGAAGAAGTGGAAAAAATCGGAAAAATTGCATTGTATGTGGGACTTGCATTTCAGGTGCAGGACGATATACTGGATGTAACCAGTACTACAGAGGTTTTGGGAAAACCGGTGTTAAGTGATGAGAAAAATCATAAGACTACTTATGTGACTATTTTAGGACTGGAGGGAGCAAGAACAAAAGTCCGGGAGTATTCAGATGAGGCAATTCGTCTGTTGGATGAATTTGAATATAAAAATGAGTTTTTACGTGAACTATTGATAAGTCTCATTTCAAGAGAAAAGTAGTAGATATGCCGTCAGGTATGGAGGGTAATATGTTATTAGATCAAATTGTTAATCCCAATGACATAAAAAAAATTGATAGAGAAGATTATAATATTCTTTCTGATGAAATAAGGGAATTTTTAATAGAAAAAATATCAGATTGCGGTGGACATCTGGCATCCAATCTGGGAGTAGTTGAACTGACCATGGCACTTCATCTTTGCCTGAATATGCCGGAGGATAAAATAATATGGGATGTAGGACATCAGTCTTATACCCATAAAATCCTGACAGGAAGAAAAGATGAGTTTAACGGACTCCGGACATATGGGGGAATCAGCGGATTTCCAAAACGCAGGGAGAGTGAGTGCGATCCTTTTGGGACAGGTCATAGCTCCACATCCATATCGGCTGCACTGGGTATTGCCAATGGATTTCAAATCAACGGAAATAACAGTACTGTGGTGGCAGTGATTGGAGATGGGGCTTTCACAGGCGGAATGGCCTATGAAGCCTTGAATAATGCCGCACAGTTAAAAAGGAATTTTATTATTATTTTAAATGATAATAATATGTCTATATCAGAAAATGTGGGCGGTTTTTCTGCATATCTTTCCGGTCTTCGTACGGCGGACGTTTATACGGAATTAAAATCAGGAGTAAAAAATACATTAAATAAGATTCCGGTTGTGGGTGAAAAAATTGTTCATCATGTAGATAAAACAAAGAGCAGTTTAAAGCAGTTAATGGTTCCGGGAATGTTTTTTGAAAATATGGGTATTACCTATCTTGGACCTATTGATGGACATAATATCCAACAGATGGTGAAAGTTTTTAATGAGGCAAAAAAACTGGACCATGCGGTGCTTGTTCATGTTGTAACCCAAAAGGGGAAAGGATATGAATATGCCGAGCGTAAGCCATCTAAATTTCATGGAGTTGAACCTTTTGATAAAAATACCGGTGAGATATTAAAGCCAAAAAACAGGCCGAGTTATACCGATATATTTTCAAAAGTGATCACAAACCTGGCAGCGGAGAATAGAAAGATAGTAGCTATTACGGCTGCCATGGCAGATGGTACAGGGTTGAATAAATTCAGCAAGCATTTTCCGTCAAGATTTTTTGATGTTGGAATTGCGGAGGAACATGCAGTAACGTTTAGTGCAGGTCTGGCTGCGGCAGGTTTAAAACCATATGTAGCCATTTATTCTTCATTTCTTCAAAGGGCTTATGACCAAATACTCCACGATGTCTGTATTCAGGATCTTCCGGTAGTATTTGCCATAGACCGTGCGGGATTAGTAGGTGGAGATGGTGAGACTCATCAGGGAATTTTCGATTTATCATATCTGAATTCTATTCCCAATATGAGTATATTTGCACCAAAGAATAAATATGAGCTTGCAGATGTATTGAAATATTCCACATATTATGAAGGTCCATTTGCCATCCGTTATCCGAGAGGAGAGGCATATGAGGGATTAAAAGAGTTTCGGGCACCGATTGTATACGGAAGGAGTGAGATTCTTTATAAAGAAAAAGACATTGCAATTCTGGCTGTGGGTTCCATGGTTGAGACGGCTGTAGAGGTAAGAGACAGGCTTAAGAAAATGGGATATCGTGTAACGGTTGTAAATGTCAGATTTGTTAAGCCAATTGATGAAAAATGTATCGAGAAGCTGACAGAGGATCATAAACTTATTGTTACATTGGAAGAAAATGTGTTAAACGGTGGATATGGGGAAATCGTTACACGTTTTATAAGCGGCTTTGACAGAAAAATTGAAGTATGCAATATCGGTGTGCCAAATCTTTATCTGGAGCATGGTGCGGTAGAACTTTTACGAAAAGAATGTGGATTAGATACAGATTCAATTATAAATAAGATCGTCAGAAAGGTTCATTCAATGGATGAATTTGAGAAGATGGAAGTAAGAGGTGTGCATGAATAGGTTTTGTGTGGTAGCCATGAGAGAAAGGCCGGAAATTGCAGAAGCGGCAAAAGAGATAAAAAAATATCTGGAAGAAAAAGGCTGTATTTGTACGATAAATTCCGGATATGTTAAAAAAGAGAATATATCAGGAGATACACAGTGTGCCATTGTACTGGGAGGCGATGGCACACTTTTGCAGGCAGCCAGAGAACTGGTAGAGACAAATATCAGATTAATCGGAATCAATTTCGGAAATCTGGGTTTCTTGGCTGAGGTGGAAAAAGATGACATTATCGGGACTTTAAACCGGCTGATTGCAGACCAGTTTTTCGTGGAAAAGAGGATGCTTCTGAAAGGAAGCATTGTCCGGGGAGACAAGGTAGTTATGGAAAATGTGGCATTAAACGATATTGTTATTAACCGGAGCAGCCTCATGAGAGTCATGCAGCTTACGATATTTGTAAATGGTATGCGTCTCAGTGAATATAATGCTGACGGCATTATTATTTCAACCCCTACAGGTTCCACAGCATACAGTATGTCAGCAGGCGGACCAATCGTAAAACCATCTGCCCAGTTGATATTAATGACTCCTATTTGTCCGCATACATTAAATACCAGAAGTATTATTTTGGATGGGGAGGATGTAATCGAGATACAGGCTTGTTCCAGAAGAAAATATGATAATGATATCAAAAAAGTTTTTTTTGATGGAGATGATAACATTATTTTAGAAGAAGGGGATAAAGTTGTAATCGAAAAGTCTAAATTATCTGTGGAAATTATCAAATTAAAAAGCAGGAGCTTTTTAGAGATTTTGGGAAAGAAGATGGGTAGTCATGAAAGAACAGAGGCATAGAAAAATTCTGGAACTTATTGGGAAATATAAAATCGCAACGCAGGAAGAGCTGGCAGACAGATTGATTGACAATGGATACATTGTAACCCAGGCCACAGTTTCCCGTGATATCAGGGAACTGGGGTTGGCAAAAGTGACGCTGGAAAATGGAACTCAGCGTTATGTGGCAGCCCAGACTACAGAGGCTGTGATGAACAAAAAATTATATCGAATACTAAAGGATGGGTTTCTTTCCATGGATATGGCCCAGAACCTTTTAGTTATAAAAACGGTATCCGGTATGGCCATGGCAGTTGCAGTGGCATTGGATGCATTAAAATGGCATGAAATTGTGGGATGTATAGCAGGTGACGATACCATTTTTTGTGCTGTGAGAAATATGGATGAAGCGTATGAGGTCATGAATAAGTTACGAGAGATATTGAAATAACTATTTGCGGAGGAAAAACATATGCTGCTAAATTTACATGTGAAAAATCTGGCTTTAATTGAAGAGGCTGAAGTGGATTTTAAAGAGGGCTTAAATATACTGACCGGTGAAACTGGTGCCGGAAAATCCATTATTATTGGTTCGGTTAATATTGCTCTCGGTGGAAAAGTTACGAAAGATATCATTAGAACAGGTGCAGAATATGCATTAGTGGAATTAATATTTGACACAAAAAGGCAAGATATTCAGCAATATTTTTTGAACCACGATTTGTCGTGGGAAGAAGGGCAGATTATTATTTCCAGAAAAATCATGAATGGAAAAAATATTGTTAAAGTGAATGGGGAAACCATATCGGTAACTATGCTGAAAGAAATTGCTTCGATGCTGATGGATATTCATGGACAGCATGATAATGAGAGCTTGTTAAAGACTTCCAGACATCTGGAAATGCTGGACGAATATGGAGGTTCAGAAGTTTCTGAAATAAAGAAAAAATTATGCGAAAAATATCATCAATATAAAGAAATGAAAGAAAAACTGTCGGAATTCACGGAGGATGAAGAGGAGCGCAGAAGAGAGCTTTCTTTTTTAGAATTTGAAGTAAATGAGATTGAAACTGCTAATCTGACTATTGGTGAGGATGAGACATTGGAAGAAGAGTATAGAAAAATGTCGAATGCTGAAAAAATCACCGCAGGGCTTGGCGGAGTATATGAGATGATAGATGGGGAAGACAGAAGTATCCGTGAGTTAGTAGGCCGGTCAGTCAAAGAAATCAGCGAATTGTGTAGTTATGATGAAAAAATCGAAGAGTTCGCAGGACTGATTTCGGATATCGAAGGATTATGTACAGATCTTGCAAGAGAAATATCCGGTTATATGGATGATATGATTTTTGATGGGGAAAAATATTATGAATTAGAACAGAGGATTGATCTTCTGAATCGTTTGAAACTGAAATACGGCAAAACCATAAGTGATATTTTGGAGCACAAAGAGGCTGCTTACGAAAAATTAAAATTCTATCAGAATTTTGAAGAAGAAAAAGTGAAAGCGCAGGAAGAATTAAAAAAACTGGATGGAGAGTTAAGTATTTTATGTGATAAACTGACCGGGTTAAGAGAAAAATCTGCAAGTGCCCTGAAGGAGAATATCGTGAAGGGGTTAAAAGATTTAAATTTTCTTGAGGTAGTGTTTGAAGTAGAATTTAAAAAGGCAGATCATTATTCTGCAAATGGTAATGATGTTGTACAGTTTTTGATTTCTACGAATCCGGGGGAAACAGTGAAACCATTGTCCAAAGTAGCATCCGGTGGTGAACTTTCAGAATTATGTTGGGATTTAAGAGTATTCTTGCAGGGAAAGATCAGGTAGAAACACTTATTTTTGATGAAATTGATACTGGAATCAGTGGAAGAACGGCACAAATGGTTTCTGAAAAACTGAAACAAATCAGCCGGAATCATCAGGTTATTTGTATCACTCATTTGCCGCAGATTGCATCGATGGCAGACAGCCATTATCTCATTGAGAAATCGGTCCATGATGGAAAAACTGTGACGGGTATGATTCAGCTTTCGGAAGAAAATTCAGTGGAGGAGCTTGCAAGAATGCTTGGAGGAGCAGAAATAACCGATACGGTAAGAGAAAATGCAAGAGAAATGAAAAGAATGGCCCAAAATTATGTGAAAACAAAAAATTAGTTGAAAAAAAAGTAAAATTATGATAGAGTGTGTTAGACAATCGTTAGATATGGAGGAAAAAAGATGGATAATAAGACTATGATGGAACTGGATCCAAAA
The DNA here is from genome assembly GCA_034172985.1 of Lachnospiraceae bacterium. GTDB lineage: Bacteria > Bacillota > Clostridia > Lachnospirales > Lachnospiraceae > CAG-303. The sequence continues at coordinate 67,393 of JAXFDY010000189.1, read as the reverse complement.
ATGAATAATCAGTTTGATGAACTGGTCAAGTATTGTATGGTATCTGGTGCGATTGATCAAAACTTATATATTGAATACGACGTAAAACGTGGTCTTCGTGATTCATCCGGAAAAGGTGTGCTTACGGGATTGACAGAAATATCTGACGTATTATCATACAAAACAATGAATGGTGAGAAAATCCCGGCAGACGGTCAATTGTTTTTCCAAGGATATAATGTACAAGATTTGATTCAGGGAAACCAGAAGAAGAGATTTCTGTTTGAAGAAGTTACTTATCTGCTGTTGTTTGGAGAACTGCCTACAGAAGAACAGTTTGAAAGTTTCTGTAATATTCTTTCACAGCTTCAGGAGTTATCCGGACAGTTTGTAAGAGATGTTATTATGCGTGCACCGACAGAAAATATTATGAATATGTTGCAGAAGAGTATTTTGACGCTATACTCTTATGATGACAATGCAGAAGATATCTCAGTACCAAATGTTTTGAGACAATCATTGCAGTTAATCGGTAAGATGCCATTAATTTCGGTTTATGCATATCAGTCTTATCGTCATTTTAAGTTAGATGACAGTCTCATTATTATTAATCCTGACAAAAATTGTTCTACAGCTGAAAATATATTAAGGATGTTGAGACCGGACAGCAGATATACGGAGTTGGAAGCAAGGGTGCTGGATGTGGCTCTTGTATTACATGCAGAGCATGGTGGCGGTAACAATTCTACCTTTACGAATCATGTGGTTACTTCATCAGGAACAGATACTTATTCTGCAGTGGCGGCTTCCGTGGCTTCTTTGAAAGGACCAAGACATGGTGGTGCGAATCTGAAAGTACAGCATATGTTTGCTGATATTAAGACAAATGTAAATGATTGGGAAGATGAAGAGGAACTGGCAGCATATTTGCAGAAGATTCTTGATAAACAGGCATTTGATGGTTCCGGTCTGATTTATGGAATGGGACATGCTGTTTACACAGTATCAGATCCAAGAGAAGTCATCTTGAAAGATTATGCGAGACGCCTTTCAGAAGAGAAAGGTCTGACAAAGGAATTTGAATTATACGAGTGCGTGGAGAAAATTGCAGCGGGACTCATTATGAAAAATAGAAATACTTTTAAACCGGTTTGTGCCAATGTGGATTTTTACAGTGGATTTGTATATTCTATGTTAGGTATTCCGGAAGAATTGTTCACTCCTATTTTTGCTATTGCGCGTATCTCCGGATGGAGTGCTCATCGTCTGGAAGAGTTAGTAAATAAAGGAAAAATTATACGTCCTGCTTATCGCTATGTAGGTACACATAAAGAATATAAAAACATAGATGAGCGTATAAGTACCCCTATTTGACCTTAGTGTCAGATAGGGTTTTTATTTTAGGAAAAATGATGCAGACTATTCTGTATGAAAACTTCCATACTACTAATAGAAAAAAATAATCGAGGTGGAAGAATGAACAGAAAGATGGTGTATCGAAGGGTTTTATTGTTAGTTTTAGCAATGAGTTTAGTTTTTTCTATTTATTATATTGATCGTACTTTGCCAGTAGAAGAAATAGAAGAAAGAAGTCTGATGTCAGTCAATGCATCCGAAGAAGAATATGTATATCCCTGTGGATTTCAGGTAGGAATCTATCTTCAGACAAAAGGAGTCATGATAATAGGAACAGATGAAGTGGAGGATGAGAATGGAGTTAATATGAATCCTGCATTAAATAAAGTGAAGGCGGGAGATTATATTACAAAAATAAATGATATTGATGTGAGCTCTAAAAGTCAGCTGGTATTTCTTGTAAATAAATATGGTGATGAAGATGTAGTGCTTACGATTCTGCGTAACGGACAAACAATAGAGGTGAAAATTTCGCCCGTGAAGACAGGCAAGGATGAGTATAAACTGGGAATCTGGGTAAGAGATGACACACAGGGAATCGGTACCATGACTTATCTCACAGAAGATGGCAGCTATGGAGCATTAGGACACGGAATAAGTGATATCGATACCGGAGAATTATTGGACAGTAAGGGCGGAATACTTTATCAGGCAAATGTGTGGGGCATTAAAAAGGGTGAAAAAGGAAATCCGGGAGCTTTATATGGAATGATTTCATATGAAGATGACAAAATTCAGGGAAGTATTCTTGAAAATACTTCTATAGGTATTTATGGAACATTATCAAATAAAAATAAGGTACAGCAACTGATAGATGCATACGGACTTGAACCATTGCAGACAGCCATGTCTTCAGAGATTCAAAAAGGAAAAGCATATATCCGTTCCAATGTATCAGGACAACTCTGCGATTATGAGGTGGAGATTGAAAAGATAAATAAATCAAGCAATGATAATAAAGGACTGGTATTGGAAGTGACGGATGAAAGATTACTGGGATTAACAAATGGAATTGTGCAGGGAATGAGTGGCACGCCCATTATACAGGACGGAAAGATAATCGGGGCAGTTACACATGTATTTGTGAATGATTCCACAAGAGGTTATGGGATTTTTATCGAAAATATGCTGAATCACGATTGATCCCCTTAGGGAAAAGCAGAAATCATATCAGACAGAAAAAACTTCAAAAACGACAATTTACATTAACTTTACATTGACTTTACTGTAAGACTACTTAATCATTTTAAAATCTTTTCGAAAGAGAGCGAAAAAGCAAAAATCTTTGTGGAGGTTATAATGATGAATGGAACAGCTGATTTGATACAGGAAGAGAATGAGACAATATTGAATGTTCTTGATAAAATGTTGAATAATAATGAGTGCGTTAATTTCATAAGAAGAGCGAAAAGTGGTGAACAGGTATGTGAAGTGATAAAAAAGGAACGTTCTGATACATTTGTTTTTGAAGTAATTATTCCAAAAGGAAATTATCTGCCTTCTGAAGAAAAGTATAGGACAATCAGTGAAGAACTGACAAATCAGGAAGAAAAAAGTCCGGAAAAAATGGCAAAGACGCTGGAAAGTGAAGTTACAGCTATTATCCATGAAGTAGGTGTACCGGCACATATCAAAGGATATCATTATCTGAGAGATGCGATTATTATGTCTGTCAATGATATGGAGATGCTGGGAGCAGTAACCAAAATTTTATATCCTGCAATTGCAAAAAAAAATAATACCACATCCAGCAGAGTAGAACGTGCGATTCGTCATGCGATAGAAGTAGCATGGAGCAGGGGAAAGATAGATACAATCGAAGAGTTATTCGGATATACCATCAATGAAGGAAAAGGAAAACCAACAAATTCTGAATTTATAGCATTAATTGCAGATAAAATTAGATTGAGTAAAATGTCATAAAACACTTTTCAGATTTGTAAAAATGATGTATAATATTTTTATTCATAAAAAAAATATCGTTGTACGGAGAAAAAATTTCATTATGGAGGAAACGTATGAAAAAAATATTATTTGTCGCTTCTGAATCAGTTCCTTTTATCAAAACAGGAGGACTTGCAGATGTTGTAGGTTCTCTGCCAAAGAGTTTTAATAAAGACGAATACGATTGCAGAGTAATTATCCCAAAATATAAGTGTATGAAAGGAGAGTTTGCAAATAAATTAGAATATGTTACTCATTTTTACATGGATCTTGCATGGAGAAGCCAGTATGTGGGTGTTTTAAAGACAGAGTATGAGGGTATCACTTATTACTTTATTGATAATGAATATTATTTTAGTGGTCCAAAACCATATGGCGATATCTGTTATGATCTTGAGAAGTTTGCATTCTTTTCAAGAGCAGCACTGTCAGCACTTCCGGTAATAGGATTCCGACCGGATATTATCCATTGTCATGACTGGCAGACAGGTTTGATTCCTGTGTTCCTGAAAGATACTTTTGCACAGGGTGATTTTTATCGGGGAATCAAGTCTATCATGACGATTCATAATTTAAAATTCCAGGGTATCTGGGATGCAAAAACGGTAAAAGATATGGTTGGTCTTTCTGACTATTATTTCACCTCAGATAAGCTCCTTCATTATAAGGATGCTAATTTCCTGAAAGGTGGTATCGTTTATGCAGATTATGTAACGACAGTCAGTGAGACATATGCTCAGGAAATACAGACTGAATTTTACGGAGAAACTCTGGATGGCTTGATGAGGGCCAGAAGCAATAATCTATTTGGTATTGTTAATGGTATTGATTATGATACATATAATCCGGAAACAGATCCGTATATTGTGCAGAATTATTCTGTAAATAATTTCAGAAAAGAAAAGATTAAGAATAAGCGTAGTCTGCAGCAACAGTTAGGATTGGAACAGGATGAGAGACGTTTCATGATAGGTCTTGTGTCCAGATTGACAAGTCAGAAAGGACTTGATTTAATCCAGTGCGTGATGGATGAGATTTGTTCCGATGGAATTGAGTTTGTCATTTTAGGTACAGGCGAAGAAAAGTACGAGAATATGTTCCGTCATTATGATTGGAAATATAACAATACCGTGTCTGCAAATATCTATTATTCTGAAGAACTGTCACATAAGATATATGCATCTTGTGACGCATTCCTTATGCCGTCACTGTTTGAACCATGTGGATTATCACAGTTAATGAGTTTGCGATATGGTACAGTGCCGATTGTTCGTGAAACGGGAGGATTAAAAGATACAGTAGAACCTTACAATGAATATGAATCAAAGGGAACAGGATTTTCTTTTGCCAATTATAATGCTCATGAGATGTTGAATACGATCCGTTATGCTGAGCATACGTTCTATAACAAAAAACGTGAATGGAACAAGATTATAGATAGAGGCATGGAGGCAGATTTCTCCTGGAAACGTTCTGCAAGAAAATATGAAGAATTATATACAAGATTACTGGGATGGTAAAATAAATGTAAACACTCTGAAAGAGTGATTGCATAGGAAATTCCTATAAGATGAAAATAGACCTTATTGTAATTTGAATTGCAATAAGGTCTATTTTATTATGAATTTGAGATTTCTTGAATTCCGGTTATATCAGGCTGGATGGCCATGGAATAATTGGTGTGATAAATCACGAACCCCGGTTTTGCACCGGCAACCTTTTTAACATGTTTTCGCTCAATATAATCAATTTCAACTTTTTCCTGATCTTTTCCTTTTGAATAGTAAGCAGCAAGGCGGGCTGCTTCTTCAAATGTTTTATCAGGAAGCTCTTTTCCCTCTGTTTTCACAATCACATGAGAACCGGGAAAGGTTTTGGAATGAAACCACCAGTCGCCTCCATTTGCAGTTTTAAAAGTCAGTTCTTCGTTCTGAAGATTGTTTTTACCTACATACATATGGAAACCGTCACTGGATAAATAGTGAAAAGGTCTACTTTTATATCGGGCCTTTTTATCGCCCGATTTTCTGCGAATATATCCCGATTGAATCAGTTCTTCTTTCAGCTCTTTTAAATCATCTTCAGAGACAGCAATATCTAAAGAATTCATCAAAGATTCCAGATGCTGGATTTCTTCTTTTGTTTCAACAATAATTGTATGAAGTGCTTCGTAAGTCCGTTTAAGTTTTCCGTATTTATCAAAATATTTTTTTGCATTATCCATAGGTGAAAGTTCAGGATCTAAAGGAATTTTAATATTCTCGTTGGTATAATAATTTAATACGGTAGTTTCTTTCTGACCAGCCGGAATCTGATAAGCATAGGCAGTCAGCAATTCTCCGTATATCTGATATTTTTCCCGCTTTTTTGTATCTGAAAGCTGTTTTTCCTGAATATCATATTTTTTGTAATCTTTTTCCAGTGCTGTCTGAATTATTTTTCGTAAATCCACAGATTTTTGATGAATTCTTGTCACAAGATTCTTTTTTCCGTAATAATTTTCCAACAGGAGACTCATGGATTGATAATTTTCCTGTTCATAATCAGAGCCAAATACTGTCAGCGGATAAGAACTGAAATCAACGGGAATGCCTCCTTTACATATCATATTTGGATGGTAATCACCTTTTCGTATCATATTTATTATCAATGAAAATTGTTCATAAATCTTCTGAAGCTCATTCTCTGCCAGAACATTGGCAGGTTTATCCCCATCAATGTCTGCACGATAACAGATATCCTGTGCGGCAAGCGGACTGATTCCGGTGAGTGATGTGTAAATAGCTTTGGCACATCCCATAGGTTTTGAACCAATCAAATGGCAAAAATCTTCGCAATTGATTTCAAGAGGATTTGCTTTGTGTGCAGTATCAGGAATAAAATAGGTTCTTCCGGGTAATACCTCTCTTACAGAACTGACATTGGCAGAGATATGTTTAATACTGTCGATGATTTTTCCATCAGGTTCCGTAAAGATAATATTGCTATGTTTTCCCATAAGTTCAATAATCAAAAGTTTCTGGCATAAATCACCCATTTCGTTATAATGTTCCATTTTAAAGTGAATGATTCTTTCCAGTCCAGGCTGGGTAATCTCAAGAATCTTTGCATTGGATAAATGTTTTCTTAATACCATACAAAAATTTGGAGCAGTCAGCGGACTTGTTTTGCTGTTTTCGGTAATGTAAGTTAGCGGCAGAGATGCGCTGGCAGATATTAAAAGTTTATATTGTTCTCTTGCCTGTTTGACTGTAATCTGTAATTCATCTGTTTCCGGCTGGGCAATCTTGAAAAAACGGCCGCCGGAAAGCTTCTGATTTAGTTCGTGGACAAGAGCAGAAATGGAAATTCCATCTAAAGCCATGATATTTACCTCGTTTCTATTGAAAATGTGTCTATATGATAGCAGATATGAGGAGAAAAAACAAGCATAGTCTGTTTTAGAGGTTACTAACTTTATTAAGGTTGGACAAATTGTATCAAAGATTAAAAAATAAAAATATTAAATAATATTGACAAATATGTGAAAATAATTTATTGTTATAATAACAAAGTGCAAATAAATATAATTCCCTCTTCACCAAAGGGTTGTGGAAAGACCTAATTTCTTAAATACGAGAGGAGACTGGTTATGGAAGATTTGGAAACATTAAAGCAGTGGATAAATGATTCTCATAGGATTGTTTTTTTTGGCGGGGCCGGCGTATCGACTGAGAGTGGCATACCGGATTTTAGAAGTGTGGATGGACTGTATCATCAGCAATATGATTATCCACCGGAGACCATTATTAGTCATTCTTTCTATAAAAGGAATCCGGAGGAGTTTTATCGGTTTTATAAGGATAGAATGATTTATCCCGATGCAAAGCCAAATAAGGCACATAAGGCACTGGCAAAGCTGGAGCAGCAGGGGAAATTAAGCGCAGTTATTACACAAAATATTGATGGCCTGCACCAGATGGCCGACAGTAAAAAGGTTTTGGAACTTCACGGAAGTATCCATAGAAATTATTGTGAAAAATGCAGAAAATTTTATGATCTTGATTATATTTTGAAAAGTCCGGGAGTGCCGAAGTGTAGCTGTGGGGGAACGGTAAAACCTGATGTAGTGTTATACGAGGAGGGATTGGATACAAATACAATAAATGAAGCTGTCTATGAGTTGAAAAATGCGGATATGCTTATTGTGGGTGGAACTTCTCTGGTAGTGTATCCGGCGGCTGGCATGATTGACTATTATACAGGAAATAAACTTGTATTGATAAATCTGGACCCGACATCAAGGGATGGAATGGCCGATTTAGTGATAAAAGGTAAAATCGGGGAAATCCTAGGGCAAATAGTTGACGAATGAAGTTATTTAGGATATAATATCAAAGATTATGGGCTGGTAGGACAAAGCAGAAAAAGCGATACGATAAATGGAAAACCAGCCACAGACTGATAGATGCTTTGTTCGGGAAAGGATATCATGGTAAGAAGCATGACAGGGTTCGGCCGTTATGAGGTAGTCAGGAACAGCCGTAAACTCACCATAGAGATGAAATCAGTAAATCATAAATATCTGGATGTGAATATAAAACTTCCGAGACTGCTCAATATGTTCGAGACCGGTATGAGAGGTATTTTAAAAGAATATGCAGTTCGCGGTAAGATTGATATTGTAGTTTCATATGAAGATATGAGTGGTACTGATGAACAACTAAAGTTTAATAAGAAAATTGCACAGGAGTATATGCGGTATTTCAAGGTGATGGAAGAAGAACTTGGATTAAGGAATGATATTACAGTCAGTTCATTATCCAGATATCCGGATGTTCTTACAATGGAAGACGTACAGATTAATGAAGCTGAAATCTGGGAACTGATGGAAGAGACCATGAAAGGTGCCTGCGAAAAACTGGCAGAGGCAAGGATAAAAGAAGGCGAGAATCTGAAAGCAGATTTATGTCAGAAATTAGACGGACTCTTGGATACAGTAGAGTTTGTTGAGAAAAAATCTCCACAGGTTTTGGAAGACTATCGAAACAAACTGGAAGAAAAAATGCATGAGATACTAAGTGATACTCAGATTGATGATGCAAGGATTGCTTCTGAGGTTGTTATATTTGCTGATAAGATGTGCGTGGACGAGGAAGTTGTCAGATTGAAAAGCCATGTACTGGGCATGAAAGAAGAATTGCTTCATGGGGATAAGCAGGGAAGAAAATTGGATTTTCTGGCACAGGAAATGAATCGTGAAGCAAATACTATTTTATCAAAGGCAAATAATCTGGAAGTGACAAATAAAGGAATCGAGCTGAAAACTGAGATTGAAAAGATCAGGGAACAGATTCAGAATATAGAATAAAAAAGAAAGTATTGAAAGGAGAAAAGATATGTTACATCCATCTTATACAGACTTAATGGCAGTAGTAAACAGTGAGGTAGAGCAGGGGGAACAGCCAGTTGTTCAGAGCCGTTACTCAATTGTACTGGCAACAGCAAAACGTGCAAGACAGATTATTGCGGGACAGGAGCCATTAGTAAAAGCAAAGGGAAAAGGTATTAAGCCATTATCTATTGCAGTTGAAGAATTACATGATTCTAAAATCCGGATTTTGTCTGAGGAAGAAGTGGCGGAGGAAAATAACGAGACAGTGGAAACACAGGAAGTAAATGTGACTGAAGAATAGAGAATAAGATGAAAGAGACCGCATGGGCGGTTTCTTTTGCAAGTGGAGGTTTTTGTGAAAATACTATTCATATCATTAGGATGCGATAAGAATCTTGCAGACTCAGAGGAAATGCTGGGAATTCTGCAAAGCAGGGGATATGAGTTTACGGATGATGAGCGGGAAGCTGATATAATTATAGTGAATTCCTGTTGCTTTATCAATGATGCAAAAGAGGAGAGTATCAATACGATTCTGGATATGGCACAGTGCAAAATTCATTATTGCTGTAAAGCTCTGATTGTGACCGGATGTCTCGCTCAAAGATATAAGGATGAAATCTATAAAGAGATACCGGAAGTAGATGCTGTTTTGGGAACATCTTCTTACGATGCTATTCTGGAGGCTGTGGATGGTGCGTTGAAAGGCACAAAGCCACAGGTATTTAAAGACTTAGACAGGTTACCGGATATCCGGACAGAGAGAGTGGTAACAACAGGTGGTTACTATGCTCATTTAAAAATTGCAGAGGGATGTGATAAACACTGCACATACTGCATTATACCTAAAATCAGGGGAAAGTATCGCAGTGTTCCTATGGAACAGTTGATTCGGCAGGCAGAAGCACTGGCCGCAAAAGGCGTCAGAGAACTGATTCTGGTGGCTCAGGAAACGACTGTTTATGGAAAAGATCTTTATGGCGAGAAATCATTGCATAAGTTGTTGAAAGAATTATGCAAAGTAGATGGAATCATGTTTATCCGCATTATGTATTGCTATCCGGAGGAAATCTATGATGAACTGATTCAGGTGATGAAGGAAGAAAAGAAAATATGTCATTATATCGATATGCCGATACAACATTGCAGTGATGCGATATTAAAGAAAATGGGTCGTCGGACAAATAAACAGGAAATCGTCGATATAGTAGAAAAACTGAGAAGCGAGATGGATGATATTGTGATTCGTACTACGCTGATTACAGGATTTCCGGGAGAAACCCAGGAAGAATTCGAAGAAATGATGGATTTTGTGGATCAAATGGAATTTGATCGTCTGGGTGTATTTACCTATTCTCCAGAGGAGGGAACACCTGCGGCAGAATTTGCACATCAGATTGACGAGGAATTAAAGGCTGACCGGCAGTGCGAGTTAATGGAATTACAGCAGGATATTGCATTTGAAAAATCAGAAGAAAAAATTGGAAGAGAAATGATTGCAATTATCGAAGGAAAAGTTGCTGATGAGAACGCATATATTGGAAGAACATATATGGATGCACCAAATATTGACGGATATGTTTTTATTAATACCGGTGAGGCATTAATGACCGGTGACTTTGTCAAAGTGAAAATCACAGGTGCATCGGACTATGATTTGATAGGAGAACTGATTTGATACCGGTTCTCTTATGGAATAGGAGGAAAAGATGAATTTACCAAACAAACTTACTATTTTAAGAATGTGCATGATTCCGTTTTTTGTACTCTTTATGGAGTGTACGATTTTCCCGGGGGCTGATAAGTATATTGCTCTGGCTATTTTTGTAGTTGCAAGTATCACAGATACTTTGGATGGAAAAATTGCGAGAAAGTATAATCTGGTAACTAATTTCGGAAAATTTATGGATCCTTTGGCAGACAAGCTTTTAGTTTGTTCTGCATTAATTTGCCTGACAAATGTGATTCCGAAATGGATTGTTATCATTATCATAAGCCGTGAATTGATTATCAGTGGTTTTCGTACGATAGCTGCAGATAATGGAATTGTAATTGCTGCAAGCTATTGGGGAAAGATAAAAACTGTATGCCAGATGGTAATGATTATATGGCTGATTCTTGATTTGAACTTCAGCCTTTATACTATTGTAGGACAGGTACTGGTTTATGTATCCCTGATTCTTACGATTATATCTCTGGTGGATTATCTGATGAAAAATAAAGATGTGTTAAAAGAAAGCAATAATTAAGAAATAAGTAACTGTTGTGACGGACATATTCAAAAATGTACCAAAACAGCAGTTACTTTTCTTTCAGTTAGGAGAAAATATGTGGGAAGAAGAATTGGTTACGTTATTAAATGAAAAAAAATATGTTATTGCTACGGCAGAATCCTGTACAGGTGGAATGGTAGCTTCAAAAATTGTAAATGTCTCAGGAGCTTCGGAGGTTTTTCAAACCGGATTTGTAACTTATGCCAATGAGACAAAAATGAAATATCTCGGAGTGAATAAGAACACACTGGAGCAGTTTGGAGCAGTAAGTGAAGAAACAGTCAGAGAAATGGCAGAAGGCTGTGCCAGAGAAACAGGGGCAGACGTTACAGTGGTTACGTCGGGTATCGCAGGTCCGGGAGGAGGAACAGAAGAAAAACCGGTAGGATTAGTCTGGTTTGGCTGCTTTTATGACAAAAAAGTATATGTGACATCAAAAATATTTCCCGGAAATCGTCTGGAAATCAGGGAGGCAGCAGCAAATCATGCTTTAAAATTTACACTTGACATAATAAAAAATTAATGATACCGTAATAATAACGCAAATGCATGTAACATTAAAATGGGAATAAAATAAGTTGACAAATGATTTAATTTATAATATGATATGAGTAATCGAACAAATATTCGCAAACATACTTTCGAATAAAATCATGTTTGCAGAGATGAGTAATAATATTTTATAGCGGAGGATTTTTTTGTATGGATAATAATGATAAATTAAAGGCATTAGATGCTGCGTTAGCACAAATTGAGAAACAGCATGGAAAAGGTTCTATTATGAAACTGGGAGATTCCAGTTCGAATATGAATATAGAGACTGTGCCTACCGGTTCGTTAAGTCTTGATATTGCACTTGGACTTGGAGGCATTCCAAAGGGACGTATTGTGGAGATTTATGGTCCGGAATCAAGTGGTAAGACGACAGTTGCTCTTCATATGATTGCAGAAGTGCAGAAAAGAGGAGGTATAGCAGGATTTATCGATGCAGAACATGCACTGGATCCGGTTTATGCCAAAAATATAGGTGTAAATATTGATGATTTATATATATCACAGCCGGATTATGGTGAGCAGGCATTGGAAATCACAGAAACTCTGGTGCGTTCCGGTGCGGTAGATATTATTATTGTGGATTCTGTGGCAGCACTTGTCCCAAAAGCAGAAATTGATGGTGAGATGGGAGACAGTCATATCGGTTTACAAGCCAGACTGATGTCCCAGGCACTCAGAAAACTTACTGCTATTATCAGTAAGTCAAACTGTATCGTTGTGTTTATTAATCAGTTGAGAGAAAAGGTGGGAGTGATGTTTGGAAATCCGGAAACTACCACCGGCGGTCGTGCATTGAAATTCTACTCCTCTATTCGGTTAGATGTAAGAAAAATTGAGACATTAAAGGCTGGAGGAGAGGTGATAGGAAGCAGAACCAGAGCAAAAGTTGTAAAAAATAAGATTGCTCCTCCATTTAAAGAGGCAGAATTTGACATTATGTTTGGAGAAGGCATCTCTACAGTGGGGGATATCCTTGATCTTGCGGCGGAAAGTGGCATTATTAATAAAAGTGGAGCATGGTATGCCTATAATGGTGATAAAATCGGTCAGGGACGTGAGAATGCAAAACAGTTCCTGAAAAATAATCCTGAAATCTGTAATGCAGTAGAAGCTGCTGTAAGAGAAAGATATTTTAAGACAGATATTCAGGAAAGTCATGATGAAGCAATAGAAGAGACAGAGGAATAAGCATGAAAGTGGCAGAGATTATTCCTATTGATAAAAAGAAGTCAAAGATTGTAATTGCAGGTATGGAACCTTTTTCACTCTACAATGGAGAGATTAGACGCTATGGTATTTCAGAGGGTGATGATTTGCCGGAGAGTATTTATCAGAACATTGTGGAGGAAGTGCTGAAAAAAAGGGTCAAAGAGCGTACTTTATATTTGTTGAAAGACAGAGACCGGGCGGAGAATGATATCAGGATGAAATTGAAACGAGGATATTATCCTCAGGAAGTGATTGATTATGGTATAGAATTTTTAAAAAAATATGGGTATGTAGATGACCGGCGTTATGTAGAAAACTACATACATGAAAATCAGCGAAGAAAGAGCAGACAGTTGATTACTCAGTCACTGATACTGAAAGGTATTTCAAAAGATATGATTCGGGAAGTCTTTGATTCTATGGAAGAAACTCAGCAAGAGAATCAGGAACAGCAGATGATTTATCGACTGCTGGAAAAGAAAAAGTATGATTATGGACAGACGGATTATAAGGAAAAAAATAAAATTATGGCATTTTTAGTCAGAAAAGGTTTTGAGATGGAAGATATACAATATTGTATGAAAAATCCGCAGGAATCGAATGTATAGTGTTTTTTATCAGTAACAGGCACAAAATATTGTGCAAGTAGTATAAAAAAATAGTATATATACTTGACATAATAAGCGAAAAAGTATAAAATTAATATGTTGTATTGTACAATGAAAATTTAATAAGGAGGTGCTCCTGTGACTGATATTATAATTGCTGTTGTAATAACATTTGTTGTAACTGCTATTATTATCTGGTTTGTTGCGATTACATACTATAAAAAAGGTGTAGAAGCCAAAATTGGCAGTGCGGAAGCCAGATCAAACGAAATCATAGATGAAGCATTAAAAACAGCTGAAACTAAAAAAAGAGAAGCTCTCTTGGAAGCAAAAGAAGAGTCGCTAAAGACGAAAAATGAGCTGGAAAGAGAGACAAAAGAAAGAAGAAATGAATTACAGCGTTATGAAAAGAGAGTATTATCAAAAGAAGAAGCTGTTGATAAGAAATCTGAGATGCTGGAAAAGAAAGAAGTTGCTCTAGCCGCAAAAGAAGACAAGCTGATGAAGCAGAAAGCTGATATTGAGAAGCTGAACGAGCAGAGAACAAAGGAACTGGAGAGAATCTCGGGGCTTACCTCCGAACAGGCAAAAGATTTGCTGTTAAAGACAGTAGAAGATGATGTGAAGCTTGACACAGCGAAACTGATCAAAGAGCTTGAAACCAGAGCAAGGGAAGAAGCAGGAAAGAAAGCGAAGGAATATGTGGTGACAGCGATACAGAAATGTGCAGCTGACCATGTATCAGAAACGACGATTTCTGTTGTACAACTTCCGAACGATGAGATGAAAGGCCGTATTATCGGACGTGAAGGTAGAAATATTCGTACATTGGAAACTCTTACCGGTGTTGATTTGATTATTGACGATACTCCGGAAGCAGTTATCTTATCAAGTTTTGACCCGATTCGAAGAGAAGTTGCAAGAATTGCTCTTGAAAAACTGATTGTAGATGGACGTATTCATCCGGCGAGAATCGAAGAGATGGTTGAGAAAGCTCAGAAAGAAGTAGAGACAATGATGCGTGAGACCGGTGAAGAGGCTGCGTTGGAAGTAGGCGTTCATGGTATTCATCCAGAGTTGATTCGACTTTTAGGAAAGATGAGATTTAGAACAAGCTATGGTCAGAATGCATTGAAGCATTCGATAGAGGTTGCTCATTTGGCAGGATTGCTTGCAGGTGAAATAGGTGTTGATGTAAGACAGGCTAAGAGAGCGGGATTACTTCATGATATCGGTAAATCGGTAGATCATGAGATGGAAGGCTCACATATTCAGATTGGTGTTGATTTGTGTAGAAAGTATAAGGAATCAGCAGTTGTGATTAATGCGGTTGAGGCACATCATGGAGATGTGGCACCGGAATCATTAATTGCATGTCTTGTACAGGCGGCTGATGCAATATCTGCAGCAAGACCAGGTGCAAGAAGAGAAACTTTAGAGACATATACAAACCGTTTAAAACAGCTGGAAGACATCAGTAACTCTTACAAGGGAGTTGAAAAATCTTTTGCAATACAGGCAGGTCGAGAGGTTCGTGTTATGGTAATACCGGAACAGGTAAGCGATGCTGATATGGTATTGATGGCGAGGGATATTTCAAAACAGATAGAAAATGAACTTGAATATCCTGGACAGATTAAAGTAAGTGTGGTTCGTGAATCCAGATGCGTGGAATATGCAAAATAGTTTACGACCATTAAAATCCAAGGGAAATGGATAGTTAAAAAAGAGGATTACATTTTATGTAGTCCTTTTTTTTCGTAGGAACTTTAATGATTCAGCTACTTTGTTTCAAGTTGCCTGTGAATACAGCAAAAACATGTGAGTTCAGAACTTTTGCCCCTGGTATCAAAGTAATTAAATTATAAAAAAATTCATAAAAAACTAGACAATAGATTCTCTTTGTATTATAATGTAGCAAGTGTCTGCGGAGTACAAACTAAAGTACATGTGAGACGGACACAGGAAATCATGAGATGGGTATGGAAGATACTTAATTTTGAAATGATAACCGATTGGAAAGAGAAAGGATGATAGAAAAATGGCATTAACATTATCGAGAAAAGCACAGGCAGTGAAACCTTCTTCAACATTAGCAATTACTGCAAAGGCAAAAGAATTAAAGGAACAGGGATTAGATGTAGTAGGATTTGGTGCAGGAGAACCGGATTTTAACACACCTGATAATATATGTAATGCAGCAATTGATGCGATTAAGAGTGGATTTACAAAATATACACCAGCATCAGGAATTAATGAATTAAAGGAGGCTATTTGCGATAAATTCAAGAAATTTAATGGATTGGATTATAAGCCAAGCCAGATTGTAATCAGCAATGGTGGAAAGCATTCTCTTACAAATGTGTTTGAAGCTATCTTAAATCCTGGAGATGAGGTTATTATTCCGGCACCATATTGGTTAAGCTATCCTGAAATTGTAAAACTTTCGGATGGTGTTCCTGTATTTGTCAGAGGAGATAAAGAAAACGGATATAAAGTAACTGCAGAACAATTACAGTCTGTGACAACAGAAAAAACGAAGGCATTAGTATTAAATACGCCAAATAATCCTACCGGTATGATTTATTCAGAGGAAGAGTTGCGTGCTATTGCAGATTATGTGGTAAAGAATGATATTTATGTTGTATCTGACGAAATGTATGAGCATCTGGTATATAATGGCAATAAACATGTAAGTATTGCTTCATTTAATGATGAAATATATAAGAGAACGATTACAGTCAGTGGACTTGCAAAAAGTTATGCAATGACAGGCTGGAGAATTGGTTACACCGGTTCCAGTGAAGAAATTGCAAAATTGATGGGAAGTGTTCAGAGCCATCAGACATCAAATCCGAATTCAATTGCCCAGAAGGCTGCTGTAGAAGCATTGACAGGTGACCAGTCTACGGTAACTATGATGCTTGGTGAGTTTGATAAGAGAAGAAAATTCATGTATGAAAAGATGTCTAAGATGCCGAATATTTCTGTGACAGAGCCATTAGGTGCATTTTATGTATTTGTAGATATCAGTAAAGCTCTGGAAATGTCTTATAAGGGAAAGAAAGTTGAGACATCTGCTGAGTTTGCAAGAATTCTGATAGAAGATTATAATGTGGCAGTCGTTCCATGTGCAGATTTTGGTTTTGCAGATCATATCAGATTATCTTATGCGATTTCAATTGAACAAATTGATAAGGGCCTTACAAGAATAGAAAGCTTCTTAAATGAACTAAAATAGTAGAAATTTTATAAAAACTGTGGTAAAGTCAGATGTGGAAGCATCTGACTTTATTTTCTTACAGCTTATTAGAGAAAGGATGAGGAAAAATGGCTAAAATTGGTTTTATCGGTATGGGAAATATGGGCTCTGCCATGTTGCAGGGAGTGATGAAAGTATTCGAAAAGGATGATATCCTTTTTACCAGAAAAAATGAAGCATTGGGAAGAGAAATGGCGAGAGAAAAAGGAATTCGCTATGTTGAGAGCAATGCAGAATTGGTGAATAATGTAAAGTATCTGATACTTGCTGTGAAACCTCAGGTATATCCGCAGGTGATTAAAAATATAGAAAATGTAATTACAAAAGAGCATGTGGTGATTTCTTTAGC
Organism: Lachnospiraceae bacterium; assembly: GCA_034172985.1. Classification (GTDB taxonomy): domain Bacteria; phylum Bacillota; class Clostridia; order Lachnospirales; family Lachnospiraceae; genus CAG-303. Next base: position 50,424 of record JAXFDY010000189.1, on the reverse strand, counting down.
ACCGGGAATCAGCATTGAGTATTTGACAGATATGCTTGGATTTGATTCCAGAGTAGTGCGTGCCATGCCGAATACACCGGCGTTATTAGGGGAAGGTATGACCGGCGTCAGCTATGATGCATCGATGTTTACATTGACAGAAAAGGATATGCTTGACAGGATATTTAAGTCTTTTGGAAAATATGTACAGGTGGATGAGAAGTTAATGAGCGCTGTTACCTGTGCGTCAGGAAGTTCTCCTGCTTATGTATATATGTTTATTGAAGCATTGGCAGATAGTGTTGTGAAATATGGAATTTCGCGACAGGATGCTTACGAACTGGTAGCTCAGACTGTATTAGGTGCAGCAAAAATGGTATTGGAAACAGAAAAGCATCCGGGCGAACTGAAGGATGCAGTATGTTCACCGGGAGGTACTACCATTCAAGGAGTGGCAGCTTTGGAAGAGTATGGATTTCGCAATAGCATTATGAAAGCTACAGATGCATGTTATGCGAAAGCAGAGGGAATGAAATAATCGTGGGAGGAAATATGGAACCGTTAAAACGTGTAGAAAGAAAAATCGTAAAGAAAGGTAATATCATAGATTTATACGAAGATACCATTCAATTGCCGGATGGCACTGTACAGCACTATGATTTTATCAATCATAAAGGGGCGGCAGCGGTGCTTCCGGTTATGGAAGACGGAAAGATATTGATGGTGAAGCAGTATCGAAATGCACTGGATCGGTTTACCCTTGAATTGCCGGCAGGAGGAAGAAACGGAGCAGATGAACCTACGATTCTTTGTGCGGCAAGAGAATTGGAAGAAGAAACCGGATACAAATCAGACCATTTGGAACAATTGCTCAGCATAAAAACAACAGTTGCTTTTTGTAATGAATTAATAGATATCTATGTGGCTACTGATTTAAAAAAATCACATCAGCATCTTGACGAAGGAGAGTTTGTAGATGTAGCTGCTTATGATATCATGGAACTGGTTCAGATGGTATATGATTTCACCATACAGGATGCAAAAACAGTTGCAGCTATTATGACTTATTATGCCAAATATGTATTAAAGAATTAAAATCATATTTTTTCATTCCTGTCATATAGATATTATGTGGGATAACCCCTGAAAGGAATGAAGCATATGTTGAGAGGATTTGCGTACATCAGTGCATCAAAAAAGAAAAGTGTGCAAAAAAAAATAAAAGTGAAGAGAAACAGTCAGGATATGGTTCTTCTGTGTTTGTTTCTGGGCGGTATTGTGTTTGGAACATTATTTCTGAATCTTTTTTGCAGTGAAGGATATGAAAAGTTTGGCGTTTATAGCGAATACTTTATTGACCGGTTTAGTGGTGTCTCAGTGGAAAAAAAGGATTTATTCTTATATTCCTTCTGGAGACAAAGCAAAGAGATTTTACTGATTTTACTGCTGAGTCTGACATCACTTGGCTACCTGACTTCGGAGCTTTTTCTTTTGTATAAAGGATTTTCCATAGGGATTCTGGTTAGTGTATATGTGCTTCAGTATGGGATGGGAGGAGTTCTATTGTATGGAATATCTATTTTCCCGCATTACATATCTTATGTGCTGATGATTTTAGTTTTAGTATATTTTAGCAGGGAGTTATGCCGGGATTCGAAAGAATATCGGGAAAATAAATCTTATAGTTTCCTAAAAAAGAAAATCCCGGGTTATTTACGTGGCCTGTTTCAATTGCTGATTTTAAATGTGATAACCTCAGGGTTGGAAACATTTGTTAATTTATATCTGATGAAAATGGTATTGTAAGAACGATGGAGAGAAAACAATATGGCAGAAATTGTAAAGACAGGTTTTTCCGATTTTGTATTGACTTTATCGGAAAATGTGATAAAAAAGATTGCCTGGGATAAGTATTATTATGTGAAAGGAAGTTCAGACAGAATTCCTGCAAGGAAAATGGCTGGTGTCGCTGAGATAGTTGCTATTTGCCTGATGGAAGAATATGGATGTCTGATTCAGGAAGAAGAACTGGTCAGAAATTGTGAGTCAGTGTTATTTCAAATATTTTGTTATGCACCGGAATCAGTTGTTTCAGCAAAAATGAAGAAAATTGTTACGGAAATTCTGGGTGAGAATACATATTCGGATTATTCTCAGACAATTGATTATATCCGGAAAAAATATGGAAAATGGCTGGCAGACATGGAATTTGCTAAACCTTCAGAGAATTTTGATTATAAAGGGGCATATGACCGGTTTATTAGTGAAGATGCAAAAAAATTGATTCATTGGGAAGAGATTCAGAAAAAAGCAGATGAGCTGGGGTTAGGTATCAGGATTGAGAAGCCGGATCTGACGATAAGCTCTGTGACAGATAAATTCTTTGAAAATCAGGAGAATTGTATCAGGGAAAAATACGGGGACTACGAGACAATCCACGAGAAGGAGTTATATGAAGCATTCAGCCAGCTGGAGAGGATTCCCTGCAGAACTGTATATGTGGACAGACTTATAAAGAATATAGAGACAGTCATTGATGAAAATGGAAAGATAAAATGGCAGGAAAAGTTAGAACAATTTAAAAAAGCCATTGCAGATAAGCAGCTCTCCAGTGGAAGAATATTTTTCGGTGATAACAGCACAAAGGCAGAACAGGTAGAAAAATCTTTTGTGAATTCCGGAAAATTTGAATATATTATGTTAATTAACGATACTTCCAGACGTCTAAATGGAAAAAGCGGAATGGTAGTTACGACGGAAAGGATTTATTATCATGGACTGCTGACAAGTGGCGATATTCCGGTAAAACAAATTTCTCATTTTGAATTTACAGGAAAAACTTTTTCCCAGGGATTAGCAGTTTATACACTGAAAGGGAAGAAAATTTTTGTACCGTGTGATGTGGGTCATACAGAACAGTTAAAGTATCTGAAAGTGCTGGATGTATTGTTAAAGATACTGAAGGGAACAAAGATAGAAGAGAATTAATAGTTGCAAAAACTATATATATGTGATATTATTGCTTCAAAATGCCAAAGTCAGAAATGATAATGGCATTTTTGATTTTGATAAAAGAAAAGAGGATTTCCATGAAGATAATGGTAGCGGCAGATATTCATGGCTCTGCATATTATTGTGACAAATTATTAGAAAAATATCGGGAAGAAGGGTGCGATAAATTGCTGCTTCTGGGAGATATACTTTATCATGGACCAAGAAATGATCTTCCGAAAGATTATCAGCCCAAGAAGGTGATTGAAAAACTGAATATGATCAGGAATGAAGTGATATGTGTCAGGGGAAATTGCGATACGGAAGTGGATCAGATGGTGTTGGAATTCCCTGTCATGGCAGATTATTGTTATCTGTGTCTGGACGATATTGTCATATTTGCAACTCATGGACATAAATTTAATAAAAATTTTATGCCAAATTTGTCTGAAAATGAAGTATTATTACATGGGCATACACATGTACCGGCATGTGAAAGTATTGGAAAGAATCTGTATATGAACCCCGGTTCTGTATCAATTCCAAAAGAAGACAGCTATCATGGTTATATGATTATTGAACAGGGATGTTTTCAATGGAAAGATTTAGACGGAAACCTGAGGAGAGAGTATCAGAGAAGGTGAGGGAGAGACAGATGGAACTATATATTATCCGTCATGGAGAAACCGTCTGGAATAAAGAACACAGATTGCAGGGAAGAACCAATATTCCACTCAGTGAATATGGACGGGAGCTGGCTGTAAGGACAGGTGAAGCATTGAAAAATGTAAAATTTGACCGAATCTATTCCAGTCCGTTGGACCGGGCATATGAAACGGCACTTTTGATAAGAGGAGACAGAGATATTCCGATTGAAAAAGATGAACGGATCATAGAATTAAATTTTGGCGGTTATGAGGGAAGAGTCATGGAGGAGTTAAAAGAGGATACTTCCACAACTTTTCAATATTTCTTTGCACAGCCGGAACATTATCAGCCGGATGAAAACGGAGAAACACTGAAACATTTGATTGAACGAGCAGCGGATTTTATGAAAGACAAGATCGAACCGTACGAAAATCAGTGGGAGAGAGTTATGATAGTGGCACATGGTGCTATGAATAAGGCATTGATGTCGTATGTGAAGGGACATGGAATTGCAGATTTCTGGAGCGGAGGGTTGCAGAAAAACTGTAATGTCATTATTGTGGAACTTGTAAATCAAAAATATCACGTGTTGCAGGAAGAAAAGATATTTTATTAACTTGTTTTGGGAAAAGAGGTTATAAAGGTGAGAGAGAAAGTTGTAAATTATTTTAAAGACATATGGAACACAAAGGTGAAGCGGTATACACTTCTTGTTTATATTTTTGCACCTCTTGTGGCATATACCATAGCGGAGGCATTAAATCAGAGGTCTGTATCAAGATTTTTTAAGTTTTTGACAGGAAGTACCATTACATTTTTGCTTAATTATCTGATTGTATTGTTTACAGTTTCATTTGCTCTGATATTAAAGAAAAGAATTGCCCCGATGTTATTGATCTCCTGTGTATGGATTGGATTCGGAGTGGCAAATTTCCTGTTAAAATCATATAGGGAAACCCCTTTTTCGGCCAATGATCTTCGTATGGCTACATCGGTTATGGGCATCATGGATAAATATTTGAACGGCCCTTTGGGAATTTTGCTTATATGTCTGATTATTTTTGTAATTGTTGGTGTCATCTATTTGTGGAGAAAAGTTCCGGTATATTCGAAAAAAATAAATTATGTCTGGAATGTGGCATTGATAGCAATCATTGGCATTATTACAGTATCTTCCGCCAATATTGGTATTTCTATCGGAAGTTTATCTACTAAATTTCCGAATTTGTCGATTGCCTATCAGAAATATGGTTTTGCATACTGTTTTGCAAACTCTGTTGTCAATGTAGGTGTGAAAAAGCCGAAGGAATATTCTGAGGAAACGATTGAAAAGATTAAAAAGAATCTGGACAATGCAGAGAGTGGTGCAGTCGAAGATGCTCAGACACCGAATATTATTTTTCTTCAGCTGGAATCGTTCTTTGATGTAAATAAAGTAAAGGATTTGGAGCTTTCCGAGGAAGCAACCCCTATTTTTAATCAGTTGAAAGAAGAATTTCCATCAGGATACCTTTCTGTGAATAATGTTGGATATGGAACAGCAAATACAGAATTTGAAATGCTGACAGGTATGAATCTGGAAGATTTCGGACCGGGAGAATTCCCATATAAAACAATTCTGAAAGAAACCACATGTGAAAGTATGGCATATGTTTTGCGTGATTATGGATATACATCCCATGTAATTCATAATAATAATGCATCCTTCTACTCAAGAAATAAAGTGTTTAAGAATCTTGGACTAAATACTTTTACCAGTGTGGAATTTATGAATCCGACAGATTATACAGAATTAGGCTGGGTAAAAGACACTATCTTGACAGACGAGATTATCAAAGTGCTTGATTCTACCGATGAACAGGATTTTATTTATACGATTTCGGTGCAGGGACATGGAAGCTATCCGACGTATGAAGTGTTGGAAGATCCGTTGATTACGGTCTCTGGCATTGAAGATGAAGAGAGAAGTTATCAGTTTGAATATTATGTAAATCAGATTAAGGAAATGGATGATTTTGTTGGTGAATTGACAGACGCTTTATCAGAATATGAAGAAGATGTGATTCTTGTTATGTATGGAGATCATCTTCCGAGTCTGGAACTGACAGAAGATGAATTGACAAATGGAAATTTGTACCAGACAGAATATATCATCTGGAGTAATTTTGGATTTGAACTCCCGGATGAAGATTTGGAGACATTCCAGATTTATCCGAGAATTTTTGAAAAATTAGGAATTGATGAGGGTGTCATTAACAAATTCCACAGAATCTATCAGGATGATCCGAATTATCTGAAATCATTGAAAACATTAGAGTATGATATTCTTTACGGAGATGAATATGTCTTTGACGGAAAAAATCCTTATGTAGCAACGGATATGCAGATGGGAACGTATCCTGTGACGATTGAGCAGGTAACGAGGGACAATAATCCGCTGCAGTTTATTCCAAATTCATCAGATTCTTCCGGTAAGCCTACTCAGGAAGAAGCAGAAGAAATTGATGAAAATTGCGAATACTATATCGTAAAGGGCACATATTTTTCACCATTCTGTTATGTATATATCAATGAAGAAAAATGTGAAACACAGTATATTGACGAGAATACGCTGCTTGTAAAGACATCAAATGTACAGAATCTTGATTCGTTTACTGTGAAAAATCTTTGGAAGAGCAAGTCCATTGTGGCCTCCTCAGAGGAATATATCTATATTGCTTCAAATGTTGATGATTCAATTGCAGAATAATCATTCATAATATTGACCGCACTTGCATATAGATGTGCTAAGAACTGATGGAAGTGTGGATATAAAAGTGAAAAGAAAAAAAAGAATTGTGGCAGTCTGGCTAATGATAAGTATTTTACTATCATGCCTGCTGCCGCTTTCTGCTTATGGAGAAGAAGAAGCCGGTCAGCCGGATTTAGGCTTGCAGTCGAAAGCATCGATTCTGATGGAAGCATCTACAGGAACTGTAATATATGAAAATAATGCAGATGAGCGTTTAAGTCCGGCCAGCATTACAAAAATCATGACGTTGATTCTGATTTTTGATGCTCTGGAAAAAGGTCAGATTACACTGGAGGATTCTGTTACCACCTCTGCCTATGCGAAATCCATGGGAGGTTCCCAGGTGTTTCTGGAAGAAGGGGAAGTACAAAGTGTGGACACATTAATCAAATGTATTATTGTGGCATCCGGAAACGATGCATGCGTGGCAATGGCAGAGTACATAGCAGGAAGTGAAACAGAATTTGTAAAAATGATGAATGAACGTGCGAAAGGGCTTGGCATGGAGAATACCTGCTTTGAGGATTGCTGTGGTCTGACAGATTCTGATGGACATTATACGACTGCAAGGGATGTAGCACTGATGTCAAGGGAATTAATTACAAAATATCCTCAGATTACAAATTACTCCACTATCTGGATGGAAAATATTACTCATGTAACTGCGAAAGGAACCAGTGAATTTGGGCTGGCGAATACAAATAAATTGCTAAAACAGTATCAGTGGACGACAGGATTAAAAACAGGGTCTACCAGCAAGGCAAAGTATTGTGTCAGTGCTACAGCCAGAAAAGACGGCATTGATCTCATAGCTGTTATCATGGCAGCTCCGGATTATAAAATACGGTTTTCAGAAGCAGCAAAGCTTTTAGATTATGGATATGGGCATTGTAGTCTCTATCAGGATGAAGATACAAAAAATCCTCCGGATGTAAAGGTGACATTAGGAATCAAAGAAAAGGTGGCGACGAAATACGCAGACCAATTTTCTTATTTAAGTACATCAGGAGAAAACGTAGGCAGTATCGAAAAGAAAATAACAGGAGAAAGTACTGTCCAGGCACCGGTCACGAAAGGGGATGTAGTGGGAAAAGCAGAATATTATCTTGGGGATAAACTCGTAGGAAGTGTGAATATTATAGCAGCAGAATCAGTGCGTAAAATGCAATACGGAGACTGTTTCAAAAAATTAATGAATGCACTCTTTCTATAAATATGGTAAAATATGCGGTAAGGAGGGACCCGCGAAGCAGGGAGGATACCTTATCGCTCAAATATGCGGTAAGGACAAAAAAGTTTTACTTCAAGGAGGTTTTATGATATACTATTTCGTACTGTGCGTCGCAGTTCTTTTTGGAATCATCCTGTGTATCAGCTATTACGAAGTACATCATTTTGTACTGAAGAGATATCAATTTGTGGATACAGGGATAGAGGAAACTGTGAAAATTATTTATATCAGCGATTTGCATGGGAATCGTTTCGGAAAGAAAAATGAGAGACTTGTAGAGGCTATACGGAACGAAAAACCGGATTGTATCATCATTGGTGGAGATCTGATTGTGGGAAAAGGAAATCGGGTCATAACAGAGACAGCATTGGAATTTCTAAAAGAAATCCAGGATATCTGTCTTGTGATATACAGTTTTGGAAATCATGAAACCAGGGTAAGAGAGGATGAACGTTTTTTACAATATTTGAGAGAAATTAAAAAAATGCACATTCATCTTCTGAATAATGAATTACTCACCTGTCGGTTAAAAGGAACAGAATTTCAGTTCTATGGGTTAGAGCTGGAAAAAGATTGTTATAAAGACAGGAAAAAATTTTGTCTATCGGAAAAAGACATTTTTCAAGATACAAAAGAAAAATCTATCAGAGTACTGATAGCCCATACTCCGAATTATTTTGAAAAATATGTAGAATGGAAGCCGGATTTTGTCTATTCCGGACATAATCATGGTGGAATCGTCAGACTTCCCTTTATCAGAGGCGTGATTTCTACAGATTATCATTTTTTTCCCAGATACTCATATGGTTTGTATAAAAAGGATAACACTACCATGATTGTATCGGCGGGAGCGGGGACACATACCATTCATTTCCGTCTGTTTAATCCATCGGAGCTGGTTGCGGTATTGATAGACAAAAAATAAAAGAAAGAGAGATAAATATGGGAATATCTGTAAAACTACAGGCCTTTGAAGGCCCTCTTGATTTGCTTTTGCATTTGATAGATAAAAATAAAGTGAATATTTATGACATTCCTATTGTAGAGATTACGGAACAGTATCTGGCATATGTAAATCAGATGGATCACCAGGACCTGGATGTAGTCAGTGAATTTTTGGTCATGGCGGCGACTCTGCTGGATATCAAATCAAAAATGCTTCTTCCAAAAGAAATAAATGAAGATGGAGAAGAGGAAGATCCGAGGGATGAACTTGTTCAGAAACTTTTAGAATATAAGATGTATAAATATATGTCTTATGAGTTGCGTGACAGAGAACTGGATGCAGAGAGAAATATGTACAAGGGACCTACCATACCGAAAGAAGTAGCCAAATATGAACAGCCGGTGGATCTGGACGAGCTACTTTCAGGAGTGACATTGATAAAACTAAATGAGATATTTAAGCAGGTCATGAAGCGGAAAGAAGACAAAATAGATCCCATACGAAGTAAGTTTCGCAATATAGAAAAAGAAGAAGTAAGTCTTCCGGATAAGATTAATTTTATTCGGGATTATGTGAAAGATAAGAAAACATTCAGCTTTAAGAAATTGCTGGAATCCCAGCATAGTAAGATGCATGTAATCGTTTCATTTCTGGCTATTCTGGAACTGATGAAAATGGGAGAGATTGTGATAGAACAGAAAGAAATATTTGATGATATTATTGTATCGCTTAAACCGGTAAGGGTAAGTATGAGCAGTTAGAAGAGGAACAGACAGATGAGTGATAAGAAAAAAATATGGGAAGAACAGCCGGAACTTATGGGAGCTGTGGAAGCTATTCTGTTTACGATGGGAGAATCGGTAGAAGTAACTAAAATAGCAGCAGCTATTGATAAAACAGAGAAGGAAACAAGAGAGATTATCGCAGGCTTAAAGGAGCGGTATGAGGGAAAAGAATACGGTCTGAAGATTGTAGAACTGGAAAATGCAGTTCAGATGTGTACAAAGGGAGAAACCTATGATTATCTCATCAAAGTGGCCAGTCAGCCAAAGAAACATGTCCTGACAGATGTCCTTTTGGAAACTTTATCAATTATTGCTTATAAACAGCCGATTACCCGTACTGAGATAGAAACAATCCGTGGCGTAAAATGCGATCATGCGGTAAATAAATTAATTGAATATAATCTGGTGACAGAGCTTGGCCGTCTGGATGCTCCGGGAAGACCATTACTTTTTGGCACTACAGAAGAATTTTTAAGAAAATTTGGTGTAACATCCATTAGCGATCTGCCGGAGCCTGATGGGGATAAGGTCTCGGAATTTAAACAGGAAGCAGAGCAGGAAATTGGACATATGGATGAAGGAGATAACTAGTATGCTTAGAAATGTGTTGAAACATGAAACTTGTGCAAATTGCAGAATCTGTTGCTCTTTTGTAAAAAATGATGTGTGGGAAGCCCCTGTGTTCAGTGAACAAGAGATAGAGGAGATAGAGAAAAAAGGAATCGGCAGGGACAGATTTTTACAGCAGAAGGATGGAAATTATATTGCCAGATATGACTTTCAAACAGATACGGAGATTCTTTTGTGCCCTTGCCTGGATGAAGAACGAGGCTGCCTGTTGGGAGAGCATAAACCATTTGAGTGCAGTATCTGGCCACTGCGGATATTTGAAAATGAGAAGACAGCTTATTTGGGACTGGCAGAGATATGCCCTGCATTTCAAGGTGAAGGTGAAAAATTACTGATTCATGAATTAGAGGAAAATGGATTAAGAGGAAGAATCATGGCATTAAAAGAAAAACAAAATAGGATGAAACCGGAGAAAGGTTATCACAGAGTATAAGAAAAAGGACCGATGCGCTTTGCACCGGTCTTTTTTCAGGAATGATCAAAACAGGAAGAAGCGATGTACAATAGCTTTGAGACAGAAGGGAAAGTCGAATTTTTCAATACTCTTATCTGCATAAATATTGGTTTTCAGAATTACTTCTTCATTTAAAGTATAAGTGATCGTGCCTACCACATCGCCTTTATGTACCGGTGCCTGCAGACTGGAAGGAAAATCATAGTCTACCTGAACTGTATCTTCTTTTCGCGTGAGAAGAACCAGAGGAGAGGAATGGTAGGAAAGTGATACCGATGGTGTTTTGTCTGCATGAATGCCGGATTGAAGAGAAGCATCGTAGATGCCCTGGGATACGGTAAGAGAAGGGAGAACCTTATTATATTCAAATACATCATTTTTAGTATAATGCTCAAGACCATAGTTAAGAAGAAGCTTTGCATCCTGCCATTTATAAGTTTTATTGTTTGGCCAGCCGCATCCTAAAAGAGCCACAGTATAAGTTCTGTCATCTTGTCTGAGAGCAGTGACATAGCAGTATCCGGCTTTTCCAGTGAAACCTGTCTTTCCGGACAGAACTCCATCCATCATAGTAAGAAAGGCGTTTTTGTTCTGTACAGAATATGTTTTGCTGCCCGGCACGATATTTCCGTCATCTCCTGTCACATAGTTGGTAAAACTATAGGATGGGGTTTGCGTAATTTTCAGAAAGTCTTCGTTTTGTATACAATATGCCATAATACGGCATAGGTCGGAAGCAGTTGTGCAGTGAATATATTCTGTTCCGTCAATGGTTTCCGAAGCATCCAGACCATTCGGGGTGATAAAATGACTGTTATAACATCCGAGCTCTAAAGCTTTCTCATTCATCATGGCTGCAAATGTTTTTACATCACCGCCAATATGTTCAGCGATAGCTACTGCTGAATCGTTGTGGGACTCTAACATTAATGAATACAGAAGATCCCCTAGGCGGTACTGCTCTCCTTCCTGTACATTTAGCTGGACGTCCGGCATAGAAGCAGCATATTTGCTGATTGTGACCATATCATCGGGACTACCATATTCCAATGCAAGGATACAGGTGAGAATCTTGGTTGTACTGGCGTTGGGCCGGGAAACATCGCCTTCTTTTTCATAGAGAATACGGCCACTGTCTGCATCCATCAGACAAGCAGACAGTGAGTGCAGTTCTTCCGGCTGCAGTTCATCTCCCTGAATCGAATGACAGGGATAAAAAATCAGAGACAGTATTAGAATAAATGATGAAAACGCAAATGGTTTTAGAATAGACATTTGGGTATTACCTCACAAAAAAATATGTAATTTTATGTAAAATTGCACAAAAAACAGCTTGCCAATTTTCTATTTTAGATATAAAATTAAAATCGGCAGAAATTTTGAATATTACTTTATATTAAATGTATGTGAATATTCATCGGAATATGAACAATAATTTTATGGTAAGCATAGTCTGCTTAAAAATATATTAAATGGAGGGCTGAATGATGAGTAATTTGGCAAAAGAGTCAGCAATGGCAAGAATCAATGCTTTAGTTGACGAAAACAGCTTTGTCGAAATTGGCGGTTTAGTAACAGCCAGAAACACTGATTTTAATTTACAGGATAATGCTTCCGCATCAGACGGAGTCATTACGGGATATGGTGTAATCGACGATAGTCTGGTGTACGTTTACAGTCAGGATGCATCAGTACTGGGTGGAACGATTGGTGAAATGCATGCAAAGAAAATTTCCAGAATTTATGATATGGCAGTAAAGATGGGTGCACCAGTGATTGCACTTGTAGACTGTGCCGGATTGAGACTGGAAGAAGCGACAGATGCATTAAATGCTGTCGGTGAAATTTATGCAAAGCAGGCTTCTGCATCGGGTGTTGTACCGCAGATCACCGCAGTATTTGGAACTTGTGGAGGCAGTATGGGTATCTCTGCTGCACTTTCTGATTTTACATTTATGGCAGATGATGGAAAATTGTTTATTAATACACCAAATACTCTGGATGGAAACAGAACAGAGAAATGTGATACTGCCAGTGCGGAGTATCAGGCATCTGTATCAGGTGTAGCTGACTTTATCGGCACAGAGGAAGAAGTGTTAGCAGAACTTAGACAATTAGTTTCTGTTCTTCCGCTGAATAACGATGACTTTGCGGAAAGCGACTGCAGTGATGATTTAAATAGAGTTTGTGAAGATTTGGCAAATTGCGCAGAAGATACTTCAATCGCCCTTTCGAATCTTGCCGATTCAGGCATGTTTATGGAAGTAAAGAAGCAGTATGCACAGGATATGGTCACAGGATTTATGAAATTGAATGGAATGACGGTTGGTGCAGTGGCAAATCGTACCGTTGTTTATGATGACGAAATGAACAAAAAGTCAGAATATAAAAACGTGCTTACAACTGCAGGATGCGAAAAAGCAGCGAAATTTGTAGCTTTTTGTGATGCGTTCAATATTCCTGTTCTTACTCTGACAAATGCATCAGGATTTACCGCCACAGTGGAAGAAGAAAAGACGATTGCAAAGGCTGCAGCAAAACTTACATATGCTTATGCCAGCGCAACGGTTCCAAAGGTAAATGTGGTACTGGGAGAAGCTATGGGAAGTGCTTATAATGTAATGAACAGTAAAGCATGTGGAGCTGACATTGTATATGCATGGCCAAATGCAAAGATTGGAACAATGGATCCGGATGCGGCAGTACGCATTATTTATGCAGATGAAATCAAAAAGGCAGAGGATTCTGTTGCATTCATCAATGAGAAAAAGGCAGAATATGCAGCGTTACAGGAAAGCGCAACATCTGCTGCTAAAAGAGGTTATGTAGACAGTATTATTGAGCCGGCAGATACAAGAAAGTATGTAATCGGCGCGTTTGAAATGCTGTATACCAAGAAAGAGGAAAATTTATATAAGAAGCATGGAACAGTATAGGAGGTGGCGATTGTGAAAAAAATGAAAAAGTTTTTAATTGCCTTCTGCATGATACTTGCCTTTTCAGCATCAGCCGTTTATGCAGATGATGCTTCAGATTATTATTCCCAGCTGACACAGACTGCTTCAGAAGAAGACACTGTAAAGCAGAGTGCACAGTCATATATGTCAGCATTTGCATCTATGACATTGGATGATGCAGAATACTATAAAGAAAATGCGACCGGATATCTTCAGGTAGCAGCAGCAAGTTACTATACTTATCTGGAAAATGATACGTTAGGTGATTTTGTAGAGCTGAAGGATACAGAAGTAAAAGAAACAAAAAAAGGATATAACGTTGTATGTACCGGTGAGTTTGAAAATGTAAATCTTAAGATGAAAGTGACTTATATGTATATAGGGGGACAGATTACTCCGACAGATATCACATTTTCCACTGAGGAAAATCATCCTAAGTCATTGGGTGAAAAACTTGCAGATGCCGGTTTAAATACAATCATAGGATTGATTACCGTATTTGCAATTCTGATTTTGATTTCATTTATTATTTCTTTATTTAAGTATATTCCGATGCTGGAAGAAAAAATGGCAAAGAGAAAGGCATCAGGCACAGAGGTGATTGCTTCTGTTGAAAATGTAACTTCACAGATTGAGGAAAAAGAAGAGCTTGCAGATGACTCAGAACTAGTAGCAGTTATCACGGCGGCAATTTGTGCTGCGACAGGTACTTCATCGGACGGATTTGTTGTAAGATCAATTCGCAAATCAAAGAGAAAATTCGATTAGAAAGGATATTGGTTAATTATGAAGAATTATAGAATCACAGTAAATGGAAATGTATATGACGTAACAGTAGAAGAGACAGGTTCTGCACCATCAGCACCGGTTGCACCAAAGGCAGCACCGGCAACACCAAAAGCAGCACCGGCAGCACCGGCAGCAGGTGGTCAGGGAGCAGTTAAGGTAAATGCACCAATGCCTGGAAAAGTTCTTTCAGTGAAGGCTCCGGTTGGTACAGCAGTAACAAAAGGTCAGGTAATCATGGTTCTTGAAGCAATGAAGATGGAAAACGAAATTGTTGCTCCACAGGATGGTACAATTGCAAGTATTGATGCAGCAGAAGGCTCATCTGTAGAAGCCGGAGCAGTGTTAGCTACTTTAAACTAATTGTAAGACCGGTCAAAGAAGTTTTACAAATATTTTAAAGGAGGTTTCGACATGGAATACGTTTTAGACGTTATGGGAAATTTGATTCATCAGTCAGCATTTTTTGGCCTTACCTGGGGCAATTATGTTATGATTCTGGTAGCGTGCATTTTCCTGTATTTGGCAATTAAAAAAGGTTATGAACCACTGTTGCTTGTGCCTATTGCGTTCGGAATGTTACTTGTAAATATTTATCCGGACATTATGGCAACACCGGAAGAGACATCCAATGGTGTAGGTGGTTTGTTGCATTATTTCTATATTTTAGATGAGTGGAGTATTTTACCTTCCCTGATTTTCCTGGGAGTAGGTGCTCTGACAGACTTTGGACCGTTGATTGCAAATCCAAAGAGCTTCCTTATGGGAGCAGCAGCCCAGTTTGGTATTTATATTGCGTATTTTGGTGCAATTGCAATGGGATTCAATGATAAAGCGGCAGCAGCGATTTCCATTATCGGTGGAGCTGATGGACCTACATCCATTTTCCTTGCCGGTAAACTGGGACAGACAGATTTGATGGGACCAATTGCGGTGGCAGCATATTCTTATATGTCACTGGTGCCGATTATCCAGCCGCCGATTATGAAATTGCTCACGACTGAGAAGGAAAGAAAAATCAAGATGGAACAGCTTCGTCCGGTTACAAAGCTTGAGAAAATTCTGTTCCCAATCATTGTTACTATCGTAGTAGTTATGATTCTTCCTACCACAGCCCCTCTAGTAGGTATGCTGATGCTGGGTAATTTGTTCCGTGAATCAGGTGTTGTAAAACAGCTGGCAGAGACGGCATCAAATGCATTGATGTATATTGTAGTTATTTTACTTGGTACTTCAGTTGGTGCAAGTACAAGTGCAGAGGCATTCCTGAATTGGAGTACTTTGAAAATTGTTGCATTGGGTCTGATTGCATTTGCATGTGGTACGGCTGCAGGTGTAATCATCGGAAAGATTATGTGCAGGTTATCCGGTGGAAAGATTAATCCACTGATTGGTTCAGCCGGAGTATCTGCAGTGCCTATGGCAGCCAGAGTTTCACAGAAGGTTGGCGCGGAGGCAGATCCTACGAATTTCCTGCTTATGCATGCCATGGGACCGAATGTTGCAGGTGTTATCGGTACAGCAGTAGCAGCCGGAACATTTATGGCAATCTTACTGTAGGAATAGAATATTATATGAAAGGAAACGAGGTAATAAGAAATGGCAGAAAAAAAACCGGTTAAAATTACAGAAACTGTCTTGCGTGATGCTCATCAGTCGCTGATTGCCACAAGAATGACAACGGAACAGATGCTTCCAATTGTCGATAAGATGGACAAGGTTGGATATCATTCCGTAGAATGCTGGGGCGGTGCCACATTTGATGCTTCACTTAGATTCTTAAAAGAAGATCCATGGGAGAGACTTAGAAAACTCCGTGACGGATTTAAAAATACAAAACTGCAGATGCTTTTCAGAGGACAGAATATTCTTGGATACCGTCATTATGCAGATGACGTGGTAGAATATTTTGTACAGAAATCCATTGCAAACGGAATGGACATTATCCGTATTTTCGATTGTTTAAATGATTTAAGAAATCTGGAATGTGCGGTAAAATCTGTAAAAGTCGTAAAGCATGAAAATCCAAACGCACATGCACAGATTGCATTATCTTATACATTAGGAGACGCATATACTTTAGAGTACTGGAAGGATATTGCCAAGAGAATTGAAGATATGGGAGCAGACTCTATCTGCTTTAAGGATATGGCAGGTCTGTTACTTCCATATAAGGCAACAGAACTGATTGGAACTTTGAAGGATACAGTTAGTATTCCGATTCAGCTTCATACACATTATACTTCCGGTGTAGCTTCTATGACTTACTTAAAAGCAGTAGAGGCAGGGGTGGATGTGATTGATACAGCAATGTCACCATTTGCTCTTGGTACCAGCCAGCCGGCTACAGAAGTTATGGTAGAAACATTTAAGGGTACACCATATGATACAGGTCTTGACCAGCAGCTTCTTGCTGAAATCGCTGATTACTTCCGCCCAATGAGAGAGGAAGCATTAAAGTCCGGATTATTAAATCCAAAGGTATTAGGTGTAAATATCAAGACTCTGCTTTACCAGGTACCTGGAGGTATGTTATCGAACATGGTATCTCAGTTATCAGAGATGCATGCGGAAGATAAGTATGAAGAAGTACTGGAAGAAATCCCAAGAGTTCGTAAAGATTTAGGTGAACCGCCTCTTGTAACTCCTTCTTCACAGATTGTTGGTACACAAGCTGTAATGAATGTTATTGGTGGTGAGAGATATAAAATTGCCACAAAGGAAACAAAGGCTGTGTTAAGCGGCGAATATGGACAGACTGTGAAACCGTTTAATAAAGAAGTACAGAAAAAAGTTATTGGAGATAAGGAGCCGATTACCTGCAGACCAGCAGATTTGCTGGAGCCGGAACTTTCTAAGATTGAGGCTGAGATGGCTGAATGGAAAGAGCAGGATGAAGATGTATTATCTTATGCACTGTTCCCACAGGTGGCTACAGAGTTCTTCAAATACAGAAAAGCTCAGAGAGAAAAAGTCGATTTAAACGCAGCGGATACAGAGAATAAAGCATATCCGGTTTAAAAGATACGGAATGAGGCTGACTGACAGCCTCATTCTTTTCAAAAAAGATTTCTATTGAAATAAAATTTTTCCATTTGTCTTAAGCAGAAAAAAAGAAAGGAAATAAATACGAACAGTGCTGATTCCGGCAGCAAAGAGGAGAATTACAATGAGAAGGAGAAGAAAGAGGAAGAAGCTTTAAACTCCGTTCCTACGGTGACAGCTAACTGGACAATCGAGGAAGCAATTGAGAATCATATGCGTTTTGCCTGCAACGGTTCCTACTCACTGTATGCAGTGGATACAAAACTTTATGGATCCGTAAATACTGCATTCGAGAATATGCTTGGAAATTATGCAAAGTGTGTGGAGTCTGGTGAGGCTTCTTCTACTATTCGTCAAATGCAAATCGAAAGCTATCAGGATGGGGCTTTAATTCTGGATTCCAACGGAAAGTTATGGTACAACGGCAGACAACCTCTGCCGGATTACAACATAGCGTATTTTTCGTGCAAAAGTACGCAAAGTGGAGAGGTGCTTGTTGCCGTTACTGATGAAGGAAAAGTAATCTGGACTGGTGCCTATGATTTATGGGAACCAAGGCAAGCACATGAGCAGGAGAAGAGTGTCATGAGATAGAAGGCTGGAATGATATTGTCATGGTTTTCAATCATGGTAGTGATACTGTTTTAGGCCTAAAAAAGGATGGTACCGTTGTAGCGGAAACCTGTGAAGGAGGAGAAGCCAGTTATTCTACTGAAATTCTTTCCTGGAGCGATATTGTTTATTTAGACTGGGGATTCGATTTTGTGGCAGGATTGAAATCGGACGGAAGTGTTGTTTATGCTTTGGACAATGGTATCAGTAATGCGGAACGTATGTCGGTTCTTGACGATTGGAGCAATGTGATGGTGTTGAGCGCATATGGAGGATGAGAATCAGCACAGGACATATACGGAAAAGCTGGCTGAAATTGATTAGCGGCTGCTAAAAATACATAAGCCTTAAGGTGGGAGAGCGTTTGTTGGATATAGTAGACAATAAACGCTTTTCCATTTTTTTAGGATAAAATCAGTATGCCCAGACATTTTTCCTTGTGACAGGGAAGAATTTGTGCTATAATAACAACGTTGTTTTTTTAGAAAGGAATCTGTAACAGAAGGATATGAATAGTGGAGAATTACTTGAAAAGATAAATGAAAAATTTGCCGGTATGAGTAAAGGACAGAAAAAACTGGCAGAGTTCGTTATGGCGGACTATGACAGGGCTGCTTTTATGACAGCGGCATGTATGGGCAGAGAGGTTGGTGTCAGCGAATCAACCGTAGTACGTTTTGCCTCTCTTTTGGGCTATCAGGGATTCCCGGAATTTCAAAAGGCGCTGGAAGAACTGGTGAGAAAAAGAATACATGAAACTCCACAGATTAGTATAGATAACGCAAATATATCAAAACGGGAAGTTATGGAACAGGTGATGAAAAAGGATATGGAAAATATCCGGGATACTCTGGAGCATGTGGATTACAATGCTTTTGATGTGGCAGCTAACATGATTCTTGAAGCAAGAAAAGTATATATTATCGCTATGAGAAATTCATCTCCATTGGCTGCTTATCTGGGATTTTATCTGAAAATGATGCTTGAGGAAGTGGTTGTGGTTACATCTGAAAATTCCAGCGATTTGTTCGAGGAAATGTTACGGATGAATGAAGAAGACTGTGTGATAGGCATCAGTTTCCCAAGATATTCCATGCTTACATTAAAAGCTATGGAATTTGCAAACAGCAGAAACGTTGGCGTAATTACGATTACAGATAACAGTAACTCTCCGTTAAATCTCTATTCTTCCTGTAATCTTTTGGCCAAAAGTGAAATGACGTCGGTAGCAGAATCTTTGGCAGCACCAATGAGTATTATAAATGCCATACTGACTTATCTTATGGCGAAACGTAAGAAAAATCTGATTAACAGGTTAGAAATGCTGGAAGATATTTGTAATGAATATGCCGTCATCGGAAATGATGAGATGAATATGGTAAATGATTCTGATATGGCAGAGGAAAAGGATTAAAGAGATAGCATGGGAAAAGTAGCAATTATCGGAGGCGGTGCGGCAGGTATGATGGCTGCAATATCCGCAGCGGAATGTGGACATGAAACACACATTTTTGAAAAAAATGAAAAACTGGGAAAAAAATTATATATTACAGGTAAGGGAAGATGCAATATTACAAATGCTGCTGATTTGGAAGAAATCATGAAAAATATTGTAACAAATGCAAAGTTTATGTACAGTTCCCTATATACTATGACAAATGAGGATGTAATCTATCTGCTGAATGAAGCCGGGGTTCAGACAAAAGTAGAACGGGGAAATCGTGTATTCCCGATATCAGACAAATCATCGGATGTGATTCATGGTTTATTTAAAATTCTGAAGAAGTATCAGGTGCATATTCATCTGAGAACAGAAGTGAAAGAGATTCTTTTTCGCAGAGATGGGGAAGGACAGTGCGTGAAAGGTGTGGCACTTTCAGACGGAACAGAGTTTTTTTGCAGCAGTGTTATCGTTGCAACAGGAGGATACTCTTATCAGTCCACGGGTTCTACAGGAGATGGCTATCGTTTTGCAGAAATGTCTGGACATCGGATCAGAGAAATTTTGCCGGCTTTGGTTCCACTGGTTGCAAAGGAAGAATATGTGAAAGATTTACAGGGATTATCCCTGAAAAATATAAGAGCTGATTTTTATCTGGAAGGAAAAAAGATACATTCGGATTTTGGCGAGATGCTGTTTACACATTTTGGTGTCAGTGGTCCGGTCATTTTAAGTGCAAGCAGCCTTATGACGGAACCATTAAAACAGGGGAAAAAAGTCAGACTCATGATTGATTTAAAACCGGCAATTGATGAGAATACCCTGGATGAGAGGATACAGAGAGATTTTAAGGAATATATTAACAAGGATTTTAGAAATTCACTAGATCAGCTTCTTCCGAAAAGCATGATTAAAGTAATCATCGGATTATCAGAAATTGATGAGTTTAAGAAAGTTCATGAGATAACAAGGGAGGAACGTAAAAAACTGGTGGATTTAATCAAACATTTTCCGATTACAATCACAGCAACAAGAGGCTTTAATGAAGCAATTATTACAAAAGGTGGCGTGGATGTGCGGGATGTAAATCCGGGCACCATGGAATCAAAAAAAGTGAAAGGGCTGTTTTTTGCTGGAGAAGTATTGGATGTAGATGCTTTGACAGGAGGCTTTAATTTACAAATCGCATGGTCTACGGGAAGGCTGGCAGGCTTTTCGGTATCATGATAATTAGGGAGGATAGTAAGATGTTTAATGTAGCAATTGACGGACCTGCAGGGGCAGGAAAAAGTACGATCGCAAAAATAGTTGCGAAAGAAATGGGTTTTATATATGTAGATACGGGTGCCATGTATCGCACCATGGCATTATCATGTCTGAGAAACGGTGTTGATCAGAAAGATGAAAAAGCAGTGACCGAGCATTGCGGACAGCTTGAAGTAACTTTGCGTCATGAAAATAACGAGCAGCAGGTAATCTTAAACGGAGAGAATGTAAATGCATATATTCGTACGGAAGAAGTGGGAAATACAGCTTCTACCATAGCTGCATATCAGGGAGTAAGAAAAAAACTTCTGGATTTGCAGAGAAAAATGGCAAAGGAGCATAATGTAGTAATGGATGGAAGGGATATCGGTACAAACGTTTTGCCAGATGCCCAGTGCAAAATATATCTGACAGCCAGTTCCGCAACCCGTGCAAAAAGAAGATATACAGAGCTGAATCTGAAAGGGGAATCCTGCAATCTGGAAGAGATAGAAAAAGATATTATAGAAAGAGATAACAGGGATATGAACCGTGAGATTGCTCCTCTTCGTCAGGCGGAGGATGCAGTGTATCTTGATTCATCAGACATGACCATAGAAGAAGTGGCAAAACAAATAGAAGCTCTTATGGTGGAGGCAGGATGGAAGTAAAAACAGCAAAAACAGCAGGATTTTGCTTCGGAGTAAAGCGTGCTGTAACTACAGTATATAATGAGATAGATAAAGAAACCGGGGAAAAAATATACACATATGGACCGATTATTCATAATGAACAGGTAGTCAGGGATTTGGAAGAAAAAGGAGTCGTAGTAGTGAATTCCTTAGAAGAAATAAAAGCTCTTCAGGAAGGCACCGTGATTATCCGTTCCCATGGGGTGGATAAACAAACATATGATATGATTGAGCGGCAGGGATTAAAACTGATAGATGCGACATGTCCGTTTGTAAAAAAAATCCATAAGATTGTGATGGAAAAAAGCAGGGATGGATATGCTATTATTATCATCGGAAATGAAAATCATCCGGAAGTCCAGGGGATTAAAGGTTGGTCAGATGCACCGACATATGTGATTAACAGTGAAGAAGAAGCAAAAAAACTGGACTTAGAAGGCCAGAAAAAATTCTGTGTAGTGTCTCAAACGACATTTAATTACAAGAAATTTAATAAAATGGTTGAAATTATTGAAAAAAAGGGGTATGATATAATAGTTTTTAATACTATATGTAATGCAACCAATGAACGACAGGTGGAGGCACGCAGGATTGCTTCTGAATCAGACGCCATGATTGTGATTGGGGGCAGTAATAGTTCAAACACCCAAAAACTTTATGAAATATGTAAAGAAGAATGTAAAAATACTTACTATATACAGCAACTTGAAGACTTGGATTTAGAAAAGCTGCAAACCTGTAGAAATGTAGGTATTACAGCAGGGGCATCAACCCCGAATAATATAATAGAGGAGGTTCAGGCAAATGTCAGAATTAAGCTTTGAGCAGATGTTAGAAGAATCATTAAAAACTATAAGAACAGGAGAAATCGTTGAAGGAACAGTCATCGACGTAAAGCCAGATGAAATCGTTTTAAATATAGGTTACAAGTCAGACGGTATAATCGCTAGAAACGAATATACAAATACACCTAATGCAGATTTAACAACAATGGTAAATGTTGGCGACAAGATGGAAGCAAAAGTCTTAAAAGTCAACGATGGAGAAGGTCAGGTATCTCTTACTTATAAGAGACTTGCCCAGGAAAAGGGAAGCAAGAGATTAGAAGAGGCTTTCGAGAACAAAGAAGTATTGAAGGCTGTTGTATCACAGGTTATGACAGGTGGTTTAAGTGTTGTTGTAGATGAAGCAAAGGTATTTATCCCTGCAAGCCTTGTATCAGATACTTACGAAAAAGATTTAAGCAAATACGCAGGCCAGGAAATCGAGTTCGTTATCAGTGAGTTCAATCCTAAGAGAAGAAGAATCATCGGTGACAGAAAGAGCCTGCTTGTAGCTGCAAAGAAAGAAAAACAGGAAGAACTTCTTGCAAACATTAAAGAAGGACAGGTTGTAGAAGGAACTGTTAAGAATGTAACAGATTTTGGTGCATTTATTGATCTTGGCGGTTTAGATGGACTTCTTCATATTTCAGAAATGTCATGGGGAAGAGTAGAACATCCAAAGAAGATGTTCAAAGTTGGTGATCAGGTAAAAGCTTTAGTTAAGGAAGTAAACGGAACAAAGATTGCTTTAAGTCTTAAGTTTGACGAAACAAATCCTTGGGTAAACGCAGCAGAGAAGTATGCTGTAGGTAATGTGGTAGAAGGTACAGTAGCAAGAATGACAGATTTTGGTGCATTTGTTGAGCTGGAACCGGGTATTGATGCATTACTTCATGTTTCACAGATTGCAAAAGAACATATTGAGAAGCCGGCAGATGTTTTAAAGATTGGCGATAAGATTGAGACAAAGGTTGTAGATTTCAATGCAGAAGAAAAGAAAATCAGCCTAAGCAGAAAAGCTTTGCTTGATAATGCTGATGAGACAGAAGAAGTGGAAGAAACAACTGAAGAATAAGAAAATAGAAATTAATTCAGGACTTAAGCGTTTTGAATTCAGTGAGAAACGAGTAGGGGTCAATGATGATTAACTCCTGCTCGATTTTTCCATTTAGAGAAAGTGGAGGTAAAAGGTATGGATTACGAACAGTTTAAAAGCCAGATCATGTCTCTCACAAAGATCGATTTGAATTGCTACAAAGAGAAACAGATGAAGAGAAGAATCGATGCCTTGATATCAAAACATAAGTATCCGGGATATAAAGAATATGTCAGTGCATTAAAAACAGATGCAGATCTGTTTGAAGAGTTTGTCAATTATCTGACGATAAATGTATCTGAGTTCTGGAGAAACCCGGAGCAGTGGCAGGTATTGGAAAAACAGGTATTACCTGAACTCATAAAGACAAATGGAAAAAATCTGAAAGTATGGAGTGCAGCCTGCTCGACAGGAGATGAACCGTACTCTTTAGTTATGTTACTTTCGAAATTTATGCCATTAGCAAATATTAAAATTCTTGCCACAGATATTGATAAGCAGGTGTTAGAAAAAGCAAGAGTAGGGTTGTACAATCAAAAAAGTATAGCGGGACTTCCGGAAGAATTCAAACAGAAATATTTTACTAAGGTTGGTCTGAATAATTATCAGATTAGTAATGAAATAAAAAAATGTGTGGATTTCAAAGAAGGCAATCTGTTGGAAGATAAATATCCATCCGGAATGGATCTGATCGTATGCCGTAATGTACTGATTTATTTTACAGATGAGGCTAAGACGGAAATTTATCGTAAATTTAATCATTCATTAAAAACAGGCGGATTCCTTTTTGTGGGAAGTACAGAACAGATTATGAACTATAAGGAATTGAATTACAGTTCATTCCGCTCTTTCTTCTATCAGAAGCAATAACAGAAAGTCTTGGGAGACATATTATGAGAGTAATTGCAGGAAGTGCAAGAGGAACCATCTTAAAAACAGTGGAAGGAATGGGTACCAGACCTACGACAGACCGGATTAAGGAAACCTTGTTCAATATGATACAGGGTGATTTATATGACTGCTTATTCCTTGATTTATTTAGTGGCAGTGGTGCCATAGGGATAGAAGCTTTGAGCAGAGGCGGAAGACGAAGCTATTTTGTAGAAAATAATAAAGAAGCCTCCAAATGTATCTGCGATAATTTGAAAAAAACTCATATGGAAGATAGGGCAGTTCTGATGGAGTGTGATGCGATTAGTGCGATTAAAAGACTGAATGGGAAAGAACATCCATTTGATTTTATATTTATGGATCCTCCATATGGCAAAAATTTTGAGTTTCATGTTCTGGATGAATTGAGAAACGTTGATTTTGTAGATGAATATACTAATATTATAGTGGAAGCGGCGAGAGAAACGACATTTGACTATCTGGATGAATTAGGTTATGAGATAATCAAGATGAAAGAGTATAAGACAAATATGCATGTATTTATGAAAAAAAAGAAAGGCATGGTGTCGAATGATTAAAGCGATTTATCCCGGCAGTTTTGACCCGGTGACATTAGGACATCTGGATATTATAACCAGAGCAGCAAGAAATTGTGATGAATTAATTGTCGGAGTTTTGAATAATAAATCAAAATCCCCCTTGTTTACTGTGGAAGAAAGAGTTAAAATGTTAGAGGAAGTGACGAAAGACATTCCTAACGTAAAAATCAAATCCTTCAGAGGACTTCTGGTAGATTTTGCCAGAGAACAGCATGCAAATTGTATTATCAGAGGACTTCGGGCGATTACTGATTTTGAATATGAACTTCAGATGGCACAGACGAATAGTATTTTAAACAGTGAAGTTGACACAATGTTTCTGACAGCGAGTATCGATTATTCCTATTTGAGTTCAACGACTGTAAAAGAAATAGCAAGCTTTGGCGGAGATATTGAGAAATTTGTGCCGGCAGAGGTAAGTAAAAAAATATAC
This sequence comes from Lachnospiraceae bacterium, assembly GCA_034172985.1. Lineage (GTDB taxonomy): Bacteria > Bacillota > Clostridia > Lachnospirales > Lachnospiraceae > CAG-303. Next base: position 25,348 of record JAXFDY010000189.1, on the reverse strand, counting down.
GAGAAGTACCGTTTCAAAGAAGATACGGAAGGTTAAGAAAGGCGGATTTGATTATGAGCAATAATATCGAGCAGATTATCAACGAAATAGAAGATTATATTGATACCTGTAAATTTTCACCCTTATCCACAACAAAGATTATGGTAAATAAGGATGAATTAGAGGAATTATTAGAGGAGCTGAAATTAAAAACTCCGGGGGAAATAAAGAAATATCAGCGTATGCTTGCCAATAAAAACAGTATTCTCGAAGATGCCAAGCAGAGAGCAGAGAACATTATTGCAGAAGCAACAGAGCAGGCCAGTGCCATGGTAAATGATCATGAGATTATGCAACAGGCTTATATTCAGGGAAATGAGATAGTTGCAAAAGCATCGGAAGAAGCGCAGAAGATTTTGAACAATGCCAATGCAGAGGCTGACAGTATCCGAATGGGAGCGATTGAATATACAGACAGTCTGCTGGAAGGAATACAGAATACCATTACATATTCGATGGAAAATATCACCATGAGATATGAAGCTTATATGAAGTCACTTCAAAAAACTCTTGAGATGGTAATCGCAAATAGAAATGAACTGAATGTTCCTTCTACACCAATTGCGAATCCTCAGAATATCCAGAAGGTTCAGGAAGCAGCAGAGGAAGAAACATTTTCAGAGGAAGATGCGGAATTTGAAGATTATACTGTAGAAATGGATGATTTAGAAGAGTAATGATACAGAGATAAAAAGACATATCCAGAGTAAGAAAATTGCTTTGGATATGTCTTTTCATATAGTCGTCACAATTATCTGATAAAATGGAAATGAATTGAAACATTAGGAGGAAATTTATGAAAAATCAGGAAGATAACCAGGATTTTTATGAAGGCGCACAGGTCCTGCTGGATATTGTGAGGAGAATGGGCGAATAGCAGTAAAATTAGTAAAAACCGGAAAAAATTTACGTAAAAAATGAGCCGGACAATATGGTTGCTTTTTGCGTAGAATTGTAAGTAGGGAATGGCTGTCAATAGAGCATATGATATAAAAAACTGCAGAGAAGGAAAGTGATACCTGCGATTGCCAGTTTGCTGACAAAGTAAATGCGAAGGCTTAATCCACTTCCCTGTATCATGCTGTGGGTCTGTGCCAGACAGCAAATACCTCCGAAAGCGGTAAAAGCAGCACATTCAGTAAATCGTACCGCATTAGTAACAGAATATTGTGTATAAGTAGTCAGTCCGGAAGTGATTTCAAGAAATGAGCAGATTCGGTATTGCAATTCCGGAGTCTGAATGAGTAAAAGACGCAAAAATTCGTTGAGAATGGAGAATAAAATAATATATCCTCCAAGTTTGAAGATATTTTCAAAACTGGAGATAATGCATGAGTCAATGGATGCTTCTTTTCTTTCCTGCTGTCTGTAGTGGAAAGAAGGATTTCCTGTTGTGGGAAATAACCATGAGGATAAACGGGAAATAAATATGCCAAAGAGGAGGGGAACAAGAATCATTATGGAAATCAGTAGTGTGCGCAAAGCTGGAAGGCAGATAATCTGGTCTGCTAAATAAGTAATCAAAAATGCAGGACTTACGTTATTGCAGAATGCAAGAAGAATCTGGCCTTCTCTGGCAGTGATTTCTCCCTTTTTTACTAAATCAGCGGATAGTTTGCTTCCAATTGGATATCCACAAAGAAATCCTAATAAAATGACATAGCCACAGCTATCAGACAAATGAAAAAGGTGTTTTGTAACAGGAGACAGAAAGCGGGACAGATATTGAAAACTACCGCTTTCTGTCATGTATGAAGAAATAATCATATAAGGCAGAAGCGACGGAATAATGGTAAAAAGCCAGAGATTCAGCCCGCTTAATGCTCCACGGAAGGTGGCAGCGGACTGAAACAGCATTAAAAAAAACAAAGAGATTAATATAAGGGGGAAAAATGACTTTTTCATTTTATGTATTGAAATATCCGTTTTGTATCAATATAATATATAAATAATCAGGAAAAAATATGCATTACAGGAATGATTGAGGAAAGGAAGAAAGATGATGGAGTTAAAGCCTGAAAAAGTTTTTTACTATTTCGAAGAAATTTCAAAGATCCCGAGAGGTTCCGGAAATACCAGGGAAATCAGTGATTATTGTGTGGCATTTGCAAAGAAACGAAATCTGGAAGTATATCAGGATGCATGGAATAATGTTATTATTCGAAAGCAATCATCGGCAGGTAGAGAAAACGAAAGAGGAATTATTATTCAGGGACATCTGGATATGGTTACGGAAAAAGTACCGGGTTCGAAGCATGATTTCTATAAGGATCCGATTGAATTAATGGTAGAGGGGGAATACCTGACCGCAAAAGATACGACATTGGGAGCGGATGATGGTATTGCAGTAGCCATAGCCCTTGCCATTTTAGATGATGAAGAATTATCCCATCCACAGCTGGAAGTTATTTTTACCACAGATGAGGAAACGGGTATGGACGGAGCTATGAATATCGATTTATCCTGTATTACAGGAAGTTATGTGCTGAATCTTGACAGTGAGGATGAAGGAATCTTTACGGCAGGCTGTGCAGGTGGTGCCAAAGTTCACACTGTGATACCCTTATCCGGAATCAAAAAGCAGGGAACTGTTTTCTCACTGACTGTAAGAGGACTGAAGGGCGGACATTCAGGAGTGGAGATTGATAAAGAGCGTGCCAATGCAAATATACTGATGGGAAGAATTTTAGGAGATTTTTTGGGCTCTTATGGAGAAATCGGAATTATTTCGGTGACAGGAGGCGGAAAAGATAATGCAATTCCAAGAATGTGTGTTACACGATTTGTGGGAGAGCATCAAAAAGCAGAAGCGTATGCGGGTAAAATAAAGGATTTGGAGAAAGTAATAAGAGAGGAATATGCCACTTCTGATCCTGATATTTCTTTTCTCTTATCTATAGAAGGAGAGGGCAGTGAGGAAGTACTGGATAGAAAATCTACAGAAAAACTTCTGATGTATTTGAATTTTGTACCAAACGGAATCAGAGCAATGAGTCAGGATATTCCGGGCCTAGTGGAAACTTCAGCAAATCTTGGGATTTTTGATCTAAACCAGACAAGACTGGAAAGCTGCACTTCTGTACGCAGTTCGGTCCATTCCAGAAAACAGCATCTGATCAGTCAGCTTTCTATGCTGGCTGGTTATCTGGGAGGGGAAGTGACTGTGACAGGCGATTATCCGGAATGGTCCTTTAAGAAACAATCCAGGCTTCGGGAGAAAATGACAGAGCTCTATCGTGATATGTTTCAGGAAGAACCGAAAATAAATGTAATTCATGCAGGTTTGGAGTGCGGATATTTATTGCAGAAAAATCCAAAGCTTGATATAATATCTTTCGGACCCCAGATGTATGATATTCATACATCGGAAGAAAAACTCAGCATTCCCTCAACGGAAAAAATCTACCGGTTTGTCAGAGCCTTGATTGAGCAGGGGTAAAGGACCTATGAGGATGAGATAAGAGAGGTAACATATGAGAATATGCAGCATAGCCAGCGGAAGCAGTGGAAACTGTATTTATGTAGGCGATGAGAATACACATATATTAATTGATGCAGGTATCAGTAAAAAGGCCATAGAAGCGGGGCTTCACCAATTGGAGCTGGATGGGCAGGATTTGGATGGCATTTTTATTACCCATGAACATTCAGACCATATCAAAGGGTTGGGCGTTATGGCCAGAAGGTATGAAATTCCTATGTACGGAACAAGGGAGACTTTAAATTATATCAAAAGGGTATCTTCCCTTGGAAAGATACCGGAAGGTCTGTTTCGGGAAGTTGAACCGGATCAGGATTTTCAGGTAAATTCTCTGACTTTAAAACCATTCAGAATTTCACATGATGCAGCCAATCCGGTTGCTTACCGTGTGGAATCCGGGAAAAAAAGTGTGGCAGTGGCCACAGATCTGGGGGTATATACCGACTATACGGTGGAGCATCTGAAAGGACTGGATGCCATCTTGCTGGAGGCGAATCATGACATTCGTATGTTACAGACAGGAAGCTATCCATATCAGTTAAAACAGCGTATTTTAGGAAAATATGGTCATTTATGCAATGAAATGTCAGGACAGCTTCTGGATGCAGTCTTGTCAGATAAGATGAAACGTATTTTTTTAGGACATCTCAGTAAGGAAAATAATTATCCTGAGCTGGCTTATGAAAGTGTCCGTATGGAAGTAAATATGAGTGATAGTGAATATCGGGCAGATGATTTTTATATGTCGGTAGCTCCCAGAAGTGAATGCTCAGAATGTTTTGAATTCTGATAAAAAAGGAATTTAGTATTGAAATTTGTGGCATATTCAAGTACAATACATAGAATAGTGCAAATTTTACCATATAGGAAGGAAATTTTTAAAATGAAAAAGACAATTATTACAGTAGTTGGTAAGGATACCGTAGGTATTATCGCAAAAGTATGTACATATTTGGCAGAGAACAGTGTAAACATTCTTGATATTTCCCAGACAATTGTTCAGGGATATTTCAATATGATGATGATTGTAGACGCAAATGCAGCACAGAAGGAATTCAGCCAGCTTTCAGATGAATTATCATCATTAGGTGATGAAATTGGCGTTCAGATTAAGATGCAGTCAGAAGATATTTTTAATGCAATGCACAGAATTTAACTGGCCGGTGAGAGAAAGGATTTATCATTATGATTAATATATTTGAAGTAAATGAGACCAATAACATGGTAGAACATGAGAACCTTGATGTTCGTACGATTACCATGGGTATTAGTCTTTTGGATTGTATTGACAGTGATTTGAATAAGCTGAATGAAAAAATTTATCATAAGATTACGACTAAGGCAGCAAAACTGGTAGAAACAGGAAATGAAATCAGCAAAGAAATCGGAATTCCGATTGTGCATAAGAGAATATCAGTTACTCCGATTGCGTTAGTAGGTGCATCTGCATGCAAGACACCGGAGGATTTTGTCACGATTGCACAGACTTTGGACAGAGCAGCAAAGGCTGTCGGGGTTAATTTCTTAGGCGGTTATTCTGCACTTGTATCAAAAGGAATGACTCCGTCAGAAGAAAATCTGATTAAGTCTATTCCTCAGGCACTGGCAACTACAGACGTTGTGTGTAGCTCTGTCAATGTAGGTTCTACAAAAACAGGCCTGAACATGGATGCGATTAAGCTCTTGGGAGAAAAAATCTTAGAAACTGCAGAACTGACGAAAGAAAATGATTGTCTTGGATGTGCTAAGCTTGTAGTATTCTGTAATGCTCCGGATGATAATCCGTTTATGGCAGGTGCATTCCATGGAGTGACAGAGGCTGATGCGATTATTAATGTAGGTGTCAGCGGACCGGGAGTAGTTAAAAATGCATTGAGCAAAGTCAGAGGAGAGAACTTTGAGGTGCTGTGTGAAACTATTAAAAAGACAGCATTCAAGGTGACGAGAGTGGGACAGTTTGTGGCACAGGAAGCTTCCAGAAGATTAGGTGTTCCGTTTGGTATTATCGATTTATCTCTGGCACCAACACCGGCAGTAGGAGATTCTGTGGCAGAGATTCTGGAGGAAATCGGTTTAGAGAGAGCCGGAGCTCCGGGTACAACTGCGGCACTGGCCTTATTAAATGATCAGGTAAAGAAGGGTGGTGTTATGGCATCTTCTTATGTAGGAGGTTTAAGCGGGGCATTTATTCCTGTCAGTGAGGATCAGGGTATGATAGATGCGGTGAATGAAGGCGCATTAACCTTGGAAAAATTAGAAGCCATGACATGTGTATGTTCTGTCGGACTTGATATGATCGCAATTCCTGGTGATACACCGGCAACTACTATTTCCGGTGTGATTGCAGATGAATCTGCCATCGGTATGATTAACCAGAAGACCACAGCAGTCCGTGTGATTCCTGTCATAGGAAAAGGCGTAGGAGAAACTGTAGAATTCGGCGGATTATTAGGATATGCACCGATTATGCCTGTAAATAAATTCTCATGTGAGGCGTTTGTGAACAGAGGAGGAAGAATTCCTGCCCCAATTCATAGCTTTAAGAACTAAAGAGTCAAAAGCCTCTAACTATGATTTACCCGACAAATGGACATAAAATACATGCAAGCATGTATTTTATGTCCATTTGTCCCTTGGCTCATCCTATGATACAATAAATTTCCGGTTAAATTCTCCGGGGATTTCTGTATGATATTTATTCATAAGTACCATTCGGTATAAGTGATCTCCATAGAGGTTTGCGTGGAAAAGCATTTGGTCAAATTCAGTAGATAAACATGGTTCATATGCTGTCATTTTAGTGAGCAGGGAAATATCTGGTGAGATTTTCTTTAATAATTCCTGACTGGATTTTCGAAATCCTAAGACACGCACATAAGAAGGGCCATCGCATTTTTTTTCCATTGCGGCCAGTTCATTTGTAATTCCCAGCAATAGATGAATCAGACAGCGGGAAATTCTGGTATAAGTCAGATTCTTTGATTTTATCAGGGAAATAAAACTGTCAAAATCCTGAAAAGCATTACGTTTATTTAAAATAGAGCGAGCCAGATCTCTACTGATATCCAGAAAACCGGAAAGGCTATCTTCCGTCTGATTTAATAATTTCTCACCCAAAATCAGCGAAAAATCATTTGGAGTAATAGGACCATAATCTTTGAGAAAATCTTTGTAACAGGGACTGATCTCTGAAAGGCTGTCGTAAAACAGAGCTTTATCCATGACATTTCGCAGTGCACTGGCTGAGTAAAAACGATGGCATTCCTCCGTATCATGGTATCCGGAATGAATACGGGAAATGGTATAAGGACATATGGAACTTTTCCGTTTTTTTAAGGATTTCAGATATTCAATTCCTAAAATATGATTTGGTGAACTTAATATTTGGTTTATTTTTTCATTATTACTGCCCACATAGTCAAGAACTGCCCGGGCTCTTGCTGCGGGAAAGGATAAGCCGGATTTTAAATGAGATTTTAGAGATGTCTGATAAGCCGGTGGTTCTTCTGCAAGAATTTCCGCAATCGTCTGCAGTTCCTGCACAGATGCGTTTTCACTTCCAAAGCAGATACTGTCAATCATACCAAGACGGTCAAGAATAGACACGGAGCCGCTGGCGAAGAGTTCGGCACTTCCTGTGGCATAGAGAACCGGCAGCTCTAATACCAGATCAGCACCCTGTTCCAGAGCGATGCGGGCGCGAAGATACTTGTCAAAAAAGGCTGGTTCTCCTCTCTGGACATAATTTCCGCTCATGAGCACTACGACATAGTCTGAGCCTGTAAGTTGTCTGGACATTTCTATGTGAAATTTATGACCTTTGTGAAAAGGGTTGTATTCTGTAATTAAGCCTACTGTTTTCATGAGATTCCTCTGTTATAATATAATAATTATTATTGTCATATATCCGGCGGTGAAAGTCAAGAAGATTCTTGTTGCCTAAAAAAATAAATAAAGATATAATACGACAAGAAGATAATAGAGCATTAATGACAGGAGTTATGGGATATGAAGAAAAATTATAAAATGACGATTTGCTATGATGGGACAAGATATTATGGATGGGAGCATCAGCCGGATAGAGATACGATACAGGGAAAACTGGAATCAGTGTTAGAGATTATGTGCGGAGAGTTCGTTGATGTGATCGGTGCAGGAAGAACGGATGCAGGAGTCCATGCCAGGGCCATGGTTGCCAATGCCGTAATGGATATTGATAAAACACCGGAGGAAATAAGAGATTATATGAATCGTTATTTACCGGATGATATTGCTGTAGAAGAGGTAAGAGAGGCTTCAGAACGTTTTCATGCAAGGTATAAAGCGGCAGGGAAGACTTATTGCTATACCTGTTTTGATGGACCTGTAAAACCTGTTTTTAATAGAAAATATTATACCAGATTAAATACAGAAGTAGATGTGGACAAAATGCAGAGGGCTGCTTCTTATCTGGTTGGAGAACATGATTTTAAGAGCTTTTGTGGAAATCCCAAGATGAAAAAGTCAACGGTAAGGATAGTAGACCGCATAGAGATTCGGAGAAATAAAGGATATATTTATTTTACATTTCATGGGACGGGATTCCTGCAGAATATGGTACGGATACTGGTAGGAACACTTTTGGAAGTGGGGAGAGGAGATATGGCACCAGAACAGGTGAAAGATATTCTGGAGGCCAAAGACCGCAAAATGGCAGGACCAACCGCCCCTCCCGAAGGATTATGTTTAATGAAGGTAGATTATTAAATTTAAAAAAACATACACATGGCCAGATATCCACAGCTCCAATGGAGAAATGCACAGCCCCAGATATTTTCCTGTTTCTCATAGATGATGCCAAGTACAATACTTAGCAGAAAGGCTCCGGCCATAAAAGGAACCTGAAATGGAAGGTGCATCAGTGCAAAAAGCAGAGAAGTAAGAAAAATACTGAAAAATTTCTGGTAGCGAACCTGCATCAGGGCTTTGACGGAAGTCTGAATGACACCTCTTGATAAAAATTCCTGCAGAATAGCAGTGAAAATATAGTTATATGCACCTTCCATGGAACCACCGATAAAATAAGGCTTTACAGGATGTCCCATAACCCGGAGAATAATATTTAGGATCACCATTAAAGCGCATATGACAGCTGCAAGAGGGATGGATTGCATAAAAGTCTGAAGTAATCTCTTTGGCCGTGTAAAAATACCGATATCTCCCGGTGTCATGCTGGTGAAAAAAATAATCTCCAGAAAAAGAATAAAAGCGATTCCTTCAATCATCAGTGTATAGCTGCTTGTTTTTAAATGAATATTTAAAGTAAATTCCAGAAGACTCCATGTTATGAGATAGATACAGATACAGACAATCAGTCCTGCAAAAATAATGGCGCAGTCACGCTCATGTTTTTTTAGATTATGTTTGGCCGTAATGTCTTCCACTAACAGCATGATGCCTTCGGATGGAACTTTTGGATTAATTCTGCTGATGCGTATATTCAGTACTTTTTTTGTTGTTCCGTTATCAAAAGTAACCACGGCATTATCAGAGCTTTTGGAACTTTTTAATGCCATCAGTATCAGCCGGTTGAAGGAGCGGTTACTTTTTTTGTTTGTGAGACATTGGCTGACCTGTTTGCTTTGGGCTTCGTTGAGTGATATTCCAAACATAGATTCACCGGCAGGATTCATATATGTAATTTCCTGATTTTCGTTAATCGTAATCACTGCATCACTCATATTCATGAAAACAGCATTGCGCTGTTTTTTTGTGAGACCGGAAAAGTTTTCGGAATAAGAATCGTTTATCATAAGATTTCCTTCTTTCTGATTTTTCATTTCTATATAGTATAAATCGGAAAAAATCAGATTGCAAGAAGTGAATGAAATTTTGAAAAACTATGGAATAATTTTCAAATTTATGGTATTATAGCAATGTATTTTTGTTAATCGAATACATTCGTGTAGAATTGATTACAAGGGAGGAACGTGCAAATGGAATACAATGAAGAGAAATTTAAAGAAAGTGCGAATAAAAAAGCAAGTATTACATGGATGATTTTAAGTGCCATACTTACTTTATCGTATGGTTCGGATGTGTCAAACGGTCTATATCCGATGAAATGGTTTTATATTTTTCTTGTAATATGCTGGATACCATATTTGTGTGGCTTTTTTGTTCTTAAAATAATGGGAAAGGGCACATCGGCTTACCGGACAGTTGTAGCGGTTGGATATGGTCTATTCTATTCATATGTACTATTTACCACGGAAACTCCGATTGCATTTATTTATATACTGCCATTAGCAAGTATGCTGGTATTATATAAAAATCGTAATTTCCTTATCTATTATGGAATTGCCAATTTTGTGATTATTATTATTAATGCATTTGTCCATATACAGTTCTGGGGAATGAATTCAATGGAGGACATAAGAAATTATCCATTGCAGGCATCCTGTATTGTTTTATGCTATTCCTGTTTCGTCATGTCTATTAATCATTTAAATATGGCAGATGGAGCATTAACAGATTCTATTAAATATAATCTGAATCGTGTCATTACTACAATCGGTCAGGTAAAAACTGCCAGTAATACAGTGGTAGATGGTATTACTGTAGTCAGAGAACTGTCTGATGAGAATAAGCAGGGAGCCAATGTGGTAGTGGATAATATGTCAGAATTGGCACAGAATAATGATGTACTATATGACAGAACTATGTCTTCCATGGATATGACAGAGAAAATCAATACTCAGGTGGAAAATGTGGCAGATATGATAGAGGAGATGGTGGGACTGATTCACCAGTCGGAAAAACATTCTTCAGCCAGCTCCACGCAGCTTGCAGATGTGGTAGAAACCACAAATACCATGGCACAGCTTTCAAATGAAGTGGAACAGATTCTTGAAACATTTTTGCATGAGTTTGAAATGGTTAAAGAAGAGACGGGTACCATAGAAAACATTACTTCTGAGACAAACCTGCTGGCATTAAATGCTTCAATTGAAGCTGCCAGAGCAGGAGAGGCCGGAAGAGGGTTTTCAGTGGTGGCGGATGAAATAAGAAATCTCAGTACAGGAACGCAGGTTTCCTCTGAAAAAATCATGGGAGCATTAGCTAACCTGGAAGAAACATCTGAAAAAATGACGAAATCTATAACAAAGACACTGGAATTAATTCAGATTACAAAAGACAAAATCAATCAGGTCAATTCAAGTGTCAGTAATATTGCGGATGATTCTGTGAAACTCGGAAAAAATATTCAGGTGGTGGATACTGCCATGAAAGAGGTGGAAGATTCCAATCAGAATATGGTCGGCAATATGAAAGAAATCTGTGGTGTTATGAAGGTGATGACAGAGTCAATTGAAAATGCTGACAGCACTACAAAGACGATGTTGAGTAAATATGAAGAATCCGCAAAAAATGTGGACAGCATCGAATCTGTGATCGGAAAACTGATGGAAGAACTGGGAACCGGCGGATTCATGGGAATTCAGGATGCTTCGCCTGGTATGAAAGTTACGGTTGCATTCACGGATGAAATGAACCAGAAAGAAACAGAATTTTTCGGTGAGATTCTGGAACAGCAGGATAAGACGGTAGTTGTTTCATTAAAAGATTCCCGGAATATACCGAAATCAAGGGAAAAGATACAGACATGCCGTCTGTCGATAGTTGTCAATAATACAGTTTATAAATGGGCGGATGCAAAAGCAACTCATGAGCCGGAACGGGCAGAAAATTGTTATAAGATTGCAGTTCAGTCCAATCCGGAAGTTATGAACCGCAGAAAGTATGAGAGACTGGAACTGAAAAATTTATGTCAGATTACCATAAAGGAAACAGGGGATACCTTTGATGGAAGGATGTTAAATATCAGTGCAAATGGATTTGCGTTTTCCTGCAGTAATGAAGTATTTGCCAATGTAAAGGGAAAGAATGTCGAAGTGGATGTTTCTGATTTCCCACTGAAAGAAGGACGACACCTTGTTGGCTGTATTATCAGAAGTTCCAATAATGAAGGAAATTATATTGTTGGATGTAGAATGCCGGAAGATAATCTGGCGGTAAGGGATTACATCAATAAGATGTTTAAACTGTCTTGAGAGGAGATAAAATGAAGTATACGACTGTGATTTTTGATTTGGATGGAACACTTTTAAACACATTGGAAGATTTAGCTGACGGAGTTAATTATATAATGGCGAAGTATGGATATCCTGTTCATACACTGGAAGAAATACGATGTTTTGTGGGAAACGGGATTCGGAAACTGATGGAACGGGCAACTCCTATGGGAGTTGAAAATCCTATGTTTGAGCAGATTTTTAGAGATTTTAAAGAATACTATACGAGCCATTGCCAGGTAAAAACCCATGTCTATCCGGGAATTACAGAGCTGCTCCATGTATTGCGGACAGAGTATCAGTGCAAAATGGCAATTGTCTCCAATAAAAATATGGAAGCGGTACAGGAACTGAATCAGATTTATTTTTCTGACAGTATGGATCTGGCTGTAGGAGAGCAGAAAGGGGTTCGAAAAAAACCATTTCCCGATGAAGTTGAGACAGTGATTCAAGAACTGGAGGCAGAGAAACATCAGGTACTTTATGTGGGGGATTCTGAAGTGGACAAGGAAACCGCAGATAATGCAGGCATTGATTGTGTATTGGTAAGCTGGGGATTCCGAGATAAGGAGAAACTGATTGCACTAAGACCCCTTGGTGTCATAGATACCCCAGAGGAACTGCTGGATTATATTTGTGGAATAAATTAAAAAGAGAATTCGTATAAATGAAAGAGAGAAAAGAGAGGACAATAAAATGGATATTTTAAAATCTATTTTGTTTGGCATTGTAGAGGGAATCACGGAATGGCTTCCTGTCAGCAGTACCGGACATATGATTTTGCTGGAGGAATTCGTTAAGTTTAAAAACGTATCGCCGGATTTTTTTAAAATGTTTGAAGTGGTTATACAGCTGGGAGCCATTTTGGCAGTTGTGCTGTTGTATTTTAAAGATATCTGGCCGATTACGAACAATCCCAAAAGAGCGTATGCAAAAAAGGGATTCTGGTCACATATTGATAAGCCGATTATGATTTTATGGTATAAGATTTTACTGGCATGTGTACCGGCAGCAGTAGTTGGTCTGGCCCTGGATGATTTCCTTGATAAATATTTATACAATTCTTATGTAGTTGGCACAATGCTGATCTTGTTTGGTATTGCTTTTATTGTGATAGAGAATCATAATAAAAATCTGAAACCTGTCACATTAAAGGCCTCTCAGATTACATACAAACAGGCATTGATTATCGGAATCTTTCAGTTGATTGCAGCTATTTTTCCAGGAACTTCCCGTTCCGGAGCAACTATCATAGGTGCATTAATGATAGGCGTTTCACGAAAAGCTGCGGCTGATTTTACTTTTTATCTGGCTATTCCCGTAATGTTTGGAGCAAGTTTGTTAAAGATAGTGAAGTTTGGATTCCATTTTACGGGTATGGAGATAGCTGTATTACTTACAGGTATGATAGTAGCATTTCTTGTTTCTGTATTTGTCATCAAGTTATTGCTGGATTATATAAGAAAACATGACTTTAAAGTATTTGGATGGTACCGCATCGTACTGGGTATCATTGTGTGGCTGTACTTTGGGTTGATTCATTAAAGAAAGAATAAGGGCTGTTGTACAAAATGTCTATCACATCAGGTATATGCATATGATGTATGGATATTTGGTACAGCAGCTTTGTTTGATTTGACAGAGAGAAAAAATTCGCTTATACTAATGAAATGCGTAACTAGCAGAATTTGCAAAAACAATGGAGAAAAGTATGATAGAAATAAAAGAATATAGTCTGGATTTAGATACATATCTTGATATAAGGGCATCTGTACACTGGAAAGTATTAAAAAGAGAACAGGCAGAAAAAGCATTAAAAAACAGTTTGTATACGATTACTGCGATGAAAGATGGGAAACCTGTGGGTATGGGCAGAATCGTCGGGGATGGAGCTGTGATCTGTTATATACAGGATTTTGTTGTAAAGCCTGACTGTCAGGGGGAAGGAATAGGTAGACTTATGATGGAACGACTCATCCGTTATGTAGAACAGCTTCGTATGGAAAACAGTGAAATGATGCTTTGCCTTATGTGTGCAAAAGGCAGAGAAAGATTTTATGAAAAGTTTGGATTTATTGGAAGACCTACAGAACATCTGGGGCCGGGAATGATACAATATTTGAAGTAGTAATGGAAGTAGTAATGGAAAGATCAGAAGGAGTTTTGAGATGGCAAAAGTAACGAATAATTATGATGCGAATAGTATTTCTATTCTCGAGGGGCTGGAAGCAGTAAGAAAAAGACCGGGTATGTATATCGGCAGTGTTTCAACAAAGGGATTGAATCATTTGATTTATGAAATTGTAGATAATTCTGTGGACGAGCATCTGGCGGGATACTGCAATAAGATAAAAGTTACACTGGAAAAAGACGGTACAGCTGTGATTGAAGATAACGGGCGAGGAATTCCAGTGGGAATTAACGAAAAGACAGGCCTCCCTGCCGTAGAAGTTGTATTCACCATGCTGCATGCAGGCGGTAAGTTTGGCGATGGCGGATATAAAATATCCGGTGGTCTTCATGGAGTAGGAGCTTCTGTTGTGAATGCGCTTTCTGAGTGGCTTGAGGTTACGATTAAGAAAGATGGAATTGTATACAGGCAGAGATACGAGCGGGGAAAAGTGATGTACCCTTTAAAAGAAGTCGGAACCTGCAGAAAAAGTGAATCGGGAACAATGGTACAGTTTTTGCCGGATCATGAAATATTCGATAAGACATATTTTAAAGCAGAAGCCATCAAGGGAAGACTTCATGAAACTGCATATCTGAATCCGGAACTTACGATTATTTTTGAAAATAAACGATTTTCTGAAAATGAAAAAATAGAGTATCACGAGGAAGAAGGAATCAGGGCTTATGTTAAGGATATGAATCAGGGGAAAGAAGTGATTCATGATGTAATCTATTTTAAAAAGATGAAGGATGGCATAGAGGTCGAAGCTGCTTTTCAGTTTGTCGATGAATTTCAGGAAAATATGCTGGGTTTTTGTAATAATATCTATACTCAGGAGGGGGGAACCCATCTGGTAGGTTTTAAGACAAAGTATACAACTGTCATAAACCAGTATGCAAGAGAACTTGGTGTATTAAAAGAAAAGGACAGCAATTTTACAGGAACGGATGTGCGTAATGGCATGACGGCAGTCATTGCAGTAAAACATCCAGACCCGAGATTTGAAGGTCAGACAAAGACGAAATTGGATAATCCCGATGCGGGAAAGGCCACTGCCGACGTGACGGCAGAAGAACTGGTACTTTATTTTGATAAACATCTTGATGTACTAAAACAGGTAATCGCCTGTGCAGAAAAATCAGCCCGGATCCGAAAGGCAGAAGAAAAAGCAAAAATCAATATGCTCAGTAAACCGAAGTTTTCCATTGACAGTAACGGAAAACTGGCAAATTGTGAAAGCAGAAATCCGGAAGAATGTGAAGTCTTTATCGTAGAGGGTGATTCCGCCGGCGGTTCAGCAAAAATGGGACGAAACAGACGGACACAGGCAATTATGCCGATTCGCGGTAAGATATTGAATGTGGAAAAAGCAACTATGGATAAGGTCCTTGCCAATGCTGAGATAAAGACAATGATCAATGCTTTCGGCTGTGGATTTTCCGAAGGATATGGCAACGACTTTGATATTACAAAACTGCGATATAATAAGATTATCATTATGACAGATGCAGATGTGGATGGTGCCCATATCGATACGCTGCTACTTACTTTTTTCTATCGCTTTATGCCGGAATTAATTAATGAAGGACATGTGTATCTGGCCACACCACCGCTATATAAAGTAATACCGAAAAAAGGCAAAGAAGAATATATCTATGATGATAAGGCATTGGCGGCATACCGGAAAACACATACCGGTGGTTTTACACTTCAGCGATATAAAGGTTTGGGAGAAATGGATGCAGAACAGCTATGGGAGACCACATTGAATCCGGAAACAAGAATTTTAAAGCAGGTAGAAATAGAGGATGGAAGAATGGCGTCCCAGATGACAGAGATTTTAATGGGAAATGATGTGGCACCGAGGCGTAAATTTATATACGAGCATGCAGAAGAT
This sequence comes from Lachnospiraceae bacterium, assembly GCA_034172985.1. GTDB lineage: Bacteria > Bacillota > Clostridia > Lachnospirales > Lachnospiraceae > CAG-303. Next base: position 9,644 of record JAXFDY010000189.1, on the reverse strand, counting down.
GCAGAGCTGGATGTTTAAGAGCAAAAAAGGAGACGGAAAATGGCCGAACAGATATTAAAGACGGAATATACAGAGGTAATGCAAAAGTCATATATAGATTATTCTATGAGTGTAATTTGTGCCAGAGCGCTGCCGGATATCAGAGACGGATTAAAGCCGGTTCAGAGAAGAGTGCTTTATGCCATGAATGAGCTTGGACTTAATTATGATAAACCTCACAGAAAATCTGCCCGTATTGTAGGTGATACGATGGGTAAATATCATCCCCATGGAGACAGCTCTATTTATGAGACGCTTGTTGTCATGTCCCAGGATTTTAAGAAAGGTATGGCACTGGTAGACGGACATGGAAACTTTGGCTCTATCGAGGGAGACGGTGCCGCTGCCATGCGTTACACGGAGGCAAAATTAAAAAAATTCACACAGGAAGTATATCTGGCTGATTTAGATAAAAATGTAGTGGATTTCGGACCGAACTTTGATGAGACGGAAAAGGAGCCGGTAGTATTACCTGTCCGTGTTCCCAATATATTGATTAATGGTGCAGAAGGAATTGCAGTTGGTATGACTACCAATATTCCACCGCATAATCTGGCAGAAGTCATCGATGCGGTCATCGCATATATGGATCGGAATTCTATTACAACAGAGGAACTGATGGAATATGTGAAGGGACCGGACTTTCCTACAGGCGGTATTGTTATCAATAAAAGTGAACTGCTGAATATTTACGAGACCGGAACCGGAAAAATAAAACTTCGTGGCAAGGTGGTATTTGAAGAAGGAAAGAAAAAAACAGATAAAGATAAACTGGTAATTACTGAAATTCCATATACGATGATAGGAGCAGGAATCGGAAAGTTTATTGCAGATATCTGTGATTTGATTGAAAATAAAAAGCTGACAGACGTTACGGATATTTCAAATGAATCATCTAAGGAGGGAATCCGTATTGTTCTGGAGTTAAAGAAAAATGCAGATGTTGAAAAAATTAAAAACATCCTATACAAAAAAACTAAACTCGAGGATACTTTTGGAGTGAATATGCTGGCAATCGTCAATCAGAAGCCGGAAACACTGGGATTAAAAAGCATTATTGCACATCATGTAAAATTCCAATATGAGCTGGCAACAAGAAAGTATACCTATCTTCTTCAGAAAGATTTAGAGCAGAAAGAAATTAAGGAAGGATTAATTAAAGCCTGTAATATTATTGACTTAATCATTGAAATCTTGCGGGGATCCAACAGCCTGAAGGATGCAAAAGCATGCCTTACTACCGGAAATGTGGAAAATATCAATTTTAAGAATCCGGAATCAGAAATCTATGCTTCCCAGTTGAATTTTACAGAGAAGCAGGCACAGGCAATTTTAGAATTGAGATTATATAAATTAATCGGTTTGGAAATTCTTGCTCTGGAGAAAGAATATAATGAGTTATTAAAAAGAATTGCCGAATATGAAGACATATTGCAAAATACAAAAAGTATGGCTAAAGCCATCAAAAAAGATTTATTGAAAATCAAAAAGTCATATGAAATCCAGAGGAAAACTGTGATTGAAGATGGAGTGGCTGCAGTTTATGTGGAAGAAAAAGTAGCTGAGACAGAGATGACTTTCGTGATGGACCGTTTCGGATATGCAAAACTTTTAGATATGGCATCTTACGAGAGAAACAGGGAAACAGTGGAGAAGGAAAATAAATATATTTTCTCCTGCATGAATACAGATAAAATATGTGTGTTTACGGATAATGGTAATCTTCATCAGATAAAAGCCCTGAGTGTTCCGGTAAAGAAATTCCGTGATAAAGGTGTTCCGCTTGATAATCTGGGAAATTATGACAGCAGTGGGGAACGTATCGTATTGATCTGTCCTCTGGCGTCTATTTTAGGGAAAAAACTCCTGTTTACGACCAGAGCCGGTATGATGAAGCTGGTGGATGGGGCTGAATTTGATGTGTCAAAGAAAACAGTGGCATCCACAAAACTAGCGGAAAAAGATGAACTTCTCAGTGTCCATATCGTAGATCCGGTTGGTTCTGTTCTGGCAGATGATATGGATATGGGTGATATGATAAACTTTATGGATGATGGGGGAAGTATTATCGGTGGGTCAGGAGAGATGGATAACATCATGGATACCGGAGAGATACCGGGTATCGTAGTGCTTCAGACAGAAAAAGGCTTATTTTTACGCTTTCCACTGGCAGATGTGCCGGAGAAGAAGAAAGGTGCCATCGGTGTCAGGGGAATGAAACTGTCGAAAGAGGATGCCATTGCAAAAGTATATGTGATGGATGCCGGAGACAATCTGGAAGTCGAAGTGAATGGGGTAAAAGTAGAGCTTCGCAAGCTGAAACTAAAAAAACGTGATCAGGCTGGACAGAAAGGGAGTGGCAGATAGGCAATGAATAGAGAGGAATTGACCCAAAAGGATGTAGAAAAAATCCAGGCAGAGATTGATTATCGGAAAAAGGTGGTCCGCATGGAGGCCATAGAAGCTGTGAAAGTTGCCAGAGAACAGGGGGATCTCAGTGAAAATTTCGAGTATTATGCGGCAAAGAGGGATAAAAATAAAAATGAAGGAAGAATCCGCTATCTGGAAAGAATGTTAAGAACGGCAGAAATCATTTCTGATGAATCAAAAGAAGATGAGGTAGGAATCAATAATACTGTGGAGCTGTATTTTGAAGAGGATGATGAGACAGAAACTTATAAGCTTGTCACATCCATCCGGGGAGATTCCCTGGAAGGGAGAATCAGTATCGAATCACCGATTGGAAAAGCTGTGCTTGGACACAAGGTAGGAGACCGCGTGTATGTAAAACTAAGTGATAGTGACGGGTTCTATGTGGTGATTAAATCTATGCAAAATACGACAGATACCGAGGAAGACACGATACGGACTTATTAAGGAGTTGGTTTGCAATGAAAATCGGAATGACACAGATGGACATTCTATGGGAGAATCCTGAAGGGAATAAAGAGATATGTGAAAAGCTGGTTGAGAAAGCGGCAAAGGAACAGGCAGAAATGATAGTATTCCCCGAAATGACACTTACCGGTTTCACAATGCGCCCGGAATGCTTTTCGGAAACCGGTGCAGAATCATTTTTTCACAGTCTGGCAAATAAGTATGGGATTGCCGTTTTGTTCGGATATATTGAAAAGAAAAACGACAGGTATTTTAATATGCTGGAATTGACAGATGGACAGAAAACGCTGATGAAGTATGCAAAAATACATCCGTTTTCATTTGGGGGCGAGAGCAGACATTATACCGGAGGGGATCAGATCGTGACCGCATCATTCAGGAATGTGTCTTTGGGCGGTTTTATCTGTTATGATCTCCGGTTTCCGGAAATATTTCAGATTAGTTCCAAATCAAATGAAGTCATTATGGTGATTGCGAACTGGCCGGAGAAGAGAATTGATCATTGGTATGCACTTCTAAAGGCAAGAGCTATAGAAAACCAGTGTTTTATCATAGGAGTGAACCGCAGAGGCAGCGGGGATGGTATTGTTTACAAGGAAAGCTCCGTGGCATATAATCCTTATGGAGAATTATTGGCGGGTCAGGGGCAAAAAGGAGATCTGATTTATGCAGATATTGATTCTGGACAGGCAATGCAGTATCGGAGAGAATTTCCCTTAAAAAAAGACCGCAGAGAAAATATCTATAATTATCTTGTTCGCATATATTGACAAAGTATCATTCTTAGTGGTATTATCTAGTAATGAAAACCACGTCTTGAAATAATGATATTTATATATTTTTAATAAATAGAATCAAGAGGAAAGAAGGAATAAGATGAAATTTAAAATAGTTGTTGATAGTTGTTGCGAGTTAGATGAGAAGATGAAAGCACTTGACAATATAGAAATTGTACCGCTGACATTGACTGTAAGCGGGGAAGATGTCATTGATGATGACACATTTGACCAGAAGTCATTTATTGAAAAGGTAAGCAGGGCAACAGAAGAGCCAAAGTCTTCCTGTCCTTCTCCGGCAAGATATATGGAAGCATATCTGGGAGATTATGAAGCAGTTTTTGTAGTGACCTTGTCCTCAAATCTCAGTGGCTCCAATAATAGTGCACAGGTTGGAAAGGAAATGTATTACGAAGATCATGAAGGTGACAGCAAGAAGATACATGTCTTTGATTCCTGTTCTGCTTCAGTGGGAGAAACACAGCTGGCTATGGAAATATACAGACTTGCCATGGAAGGTAAAAGTTTTGAGGAAATCGTGGACCAGGTTACAAAGTTCCGGGAAAACATGAATACCTATTTTGTGATTGAGTCTTTGGAGACACTTCGAAAGAACGGACGTCTGACCGGATTAACAGCAGTTATCGCATCTGTTTTAAATATCAAACCGATTATGACCGGTACAAAAGAAGGAGTGATTGCAAAACTGGATCAGGCCCGTGGGATGGAAAAGGCACTTGATAAGCTGGCACAGTATATTTGTAAAAATGTAAATGAACCGGAGAATAAAACATTGATGATTAGTCATGTAAATGCGATTGAGCGCGCAGAACGGTTGAAAGAAGAAGTATTAAAACTGGTGAAATTTAAAGATGTTGTAATCTTGGATACAGCAGGTGTATCTACCATGTATGCATGTGATGGCGGCATTATCGTAGCGGTATAAACAATCAGGAGAGGATTTTATAAAAATCCTCTCCTGATTTTCTTTTAACTTTATCAATAAGCTTCCAATCGGAATCGAACCGATAACTGGACATTACGAGTGACCTGTTTTGCCTTTGAACTATGGAAGCACATGCATAAAATGCAATGCCTTATTAATATAAAGTAATTTTGGTAAAATGTCAATTATTTTATAAAAAACACTTGCAATTTTTTTTTTGTATGGTATAGTATACACTATGTTGACGCACAAATGTCCGCTATACACGAACAAGTGTGGGGAAGTAACATAATATATTCTATAATGAAAAGTGAAGAGGTATTAAAAATGAGTCAGAAGTTAAAAGTAGGTATTTTAGGTGCAACAGGTATGGTTGGACAGAGATTTATTTCTTTATTGGAGAACCACCCTTGGTTTGAGGTCGTTACAGTTGCAGCAAGCCCACGTTCTGCAGGAAAGACATATGAAGAAGCTGTAGGTGGCAGATGGAAAATGCAGACTCCTATGCCGGAGGCAGTAAAAAATTTAGTAGTTATGAATGTAAACGAAGTCGAGAAAGTAGCATCATGCGTAGACTTTGTTTTTAGTGCAGTTGATATGACAAAGGAAGAAATTAAAGCCATTGAAGAGGCTTACGCAAAAACAGAAACACCAGTTGTATCAAATAACAGTGCACATAGATGGACACCGGATGTTCCTATGGTAGTGCCTGAAATTAATCCGGAGCATTATGAAGTAATTAAATTCCAGAGAGAGAGACTTGGCACAAAGAGAGGTTTTGTTGCCGTTAAGCCTAACTGCTCTATTCAGAGTTATGCACCTGTATTAAATGCATGGAAAGAGTTTGAACCTGTCGAAGTAGTAGCAACAACATATCAGGCTATTTCAGGTGCAGGAAATACTTTCAAAGACTGGCCGGAGATGAATGGAAATATTATTCCATATATTGGCGGGGAAGAAGAAAAGAGTGAGCAGGAGCCATTAAGACTCTGGGGTAAAATTGAAGACGGAGTGATTAAGAAAGCAGAACTTCCTGTTATCACAACACAGTGTATCAGAGTTCCGATTGCAGACGGACATACTGCAGCTGTATTCGTAAAATTTAATAAAAAGCCGACAAAGGAGCAACTGATTGAAAAGTTAGTGAACTTTAAGGGACTTCCTCAGGAATTAGAGCTTCCAAGTGCTCCAAAGCAATTTATTCAGTATCTGGAAGAAGACAACAGACCACAGGTACAGCTTGATGTGAACTATGAAAATGGTATGGGTATTTCTGTAGGTCGTTTGAGAGAAGATAGTGTTTATGATTATAAGTTTGTAGGATTATCCCACAATACACTCCGTGGTGCTGCAGGCGGCGCAGTTCTTTCAGCAGAAATGCTTAAGGCATTGGGATATATTGAACCAAAGCAGTCATAAAAAAGAAAGGATATCATATGATATTAAACGTTGAGAATTTGAGCCATGGCTTCGGTGACAGGGCGATATTTGATAACGTGTCTTTCAGACTTTTAAAAGGTGAACATATTGGACTTGTCGGAGCCAACGGCGAAGGCAAGTCCACTTTTATGAACATTGTTACCGGAAAACTCATGCCAGATGAGGGAAAGGTAGAATGGAATAAGAATGTAAGGACAGGTTATCTGGACCAGCATGCTGTCTTACAAAAGGGTATGACCATAGGAGAAGTACTGCGGTCAGCATTTGCTTATCTGTTTGAACTGGAAGAGAAGATGAATGAAATCTGTGATTCCATGGCATCTGCAGACGAAAATGAAATGATGGAAATGATGGAAGAACTGGGGACGATTCAGGATTTGCTCACGAATCATGATTTCTATGTGATTGATGCGAAAGTGGAAGAAGTAGCACGGGCACTGGGACTTTTGGAACTGGGACTTGACAAGGATGTTACACAGCTCAGTGGAGGACAGAGAACGAAGGTACTGCTGGGAAAACTGCTTCTTGAAAAACCGGATATTCTGTTGCTTGATGAGCCTACAAATTATCTGGATGCAAATCATATTGAGTGGTTAAAACGTTATCTTCAGGAATATGAGAATGCATTTATTCTGATTTCCCATGATATTCCGTTCCTGAATAGTGTGGTAAATATTATTTATCATATGGAAAATCAGAAACTGGAGCGCTATGTGGGCGATTATGACAAATTCCAGGAAGTATATGCAGTCAAAAAGAGCCAGTTAGAAGCGGCCTATAAGAGACAGCAGCAGGAAATTGATGAATTAAAAGATTTTGTTGCACGAAATAAAGCAAGAGTTTCTACACGAAATATGGCTATGTCCAGACAGAAAAAACTGGACAAGATGGATGTCATCGAGCTGGCCAAGGAAAAACCGAAGCCTGAATTTCACTTTAAAGAAGCGAGAGCTGCGGGAAAGGTGATATTTGAGACAAATGACCTTGTTATCGGTTATGACAAAGACATGCCGTTATCCCGCCCGATAAATCTTCGCATGGAACGGGGAGAAAAAATCGCCCTGATCGGAACAAATGGTATCGGGAAAAGTACATTTTTAAAGAGTGTGTTAGGACTTATTCCGCCTGTCTCGGGAAACGTTTCACTTGGAGATTACCTTTATAAGGGATATTTTGAGCAGGAAATGACGCCGGGAAATAACAGTTGTATCGAGGAGATATGGGAAGAATTTCCGTCCTTTACACAATATGAGGTTCGTTCGGCCCTGGCGAAATGCGGTTTAACTACAAAACATATAGAGAGTCAGATCCGGGTTTTAAGCGGTGGCGAACAGGCCAAAGTAAGGCTGTGTAAGCTGATCAATAAGGAAACTAATATTTTGCTTCTCGATGAGCCTACGAATCATCTTGATGTAGACGCAAAAGACGAACTGAAACGTGCGTTAAAGGAATACAAAGGTTCCATTTTATTGGTATGTCATGAACCGGAATTTTATGATGGACTGGCAGACAAAGTATGGAATCTGGAAGAGTTTTCATTATTGTCATAAGTTATGTTAAAAACAGGGAGAACCATTATTTGACATAAGGTTCTCCCTGCTTTTTTAATTCAAAAGTTCCAGAGATGTTTCGCATAAAGCATCCAGCACATACTTTAAATCATTAATATGATGCAGTTTATTTTCGATAAAATAACGGACCACAAGATCTGATTCTTTGGAATTTGTCAGAGCATAGCCGGCAGATTTTAATAATGCACGGGCTTCCTCAATATTAAGCCTCATAGCAAGGCAAAGAGAAATGGCTTCGCCTTTGGTAGGTTGAAAGGAATCGGAATCTTTCATTTTTGAAAAATAGTTTTTATCCAGATTTGCACGGTCACAAATGTGGGTTTCATCTTTTCCGGATTTCTTTTGGAAAAGATGGCATAATTCTGAAAAAGAGGATGGATTGCCATTTTCTGCCAGCCATTCCGCCAGCTTTTCCCGTTCCGGATCATCTTTCAAAGTAAGAATATTAAATTTATAACGGTCACCATCCCGTTCACGGACATAGTGTACCTGAATAAAGATATTTACATCAGAACATAACTCGTTCAATCGTCTCTGGATATTTTTTTTGGAATTTCTAAAAAGCATGATAACCTCCAAATAAATAAAAATAGCTGCAATCCTGCATAATGAATATTTTAGCATAAATTAAGAAAAAAGTATATTGTTTCTTTTATTTTTTTGTAGTAGAATCATAAGGTGTAAATCATATTTCGGAGGTGAAAATTATGTACGATTCAGAATATATGGATGTGTATAATGAATTAATAGAAATGATGATTGCGAATCCCGAGATTATGTATGCAATGCTGATTGGCAGTGTGATTGCAATGGCCATCTGTATGGTGGTTTGCTTTTTTATTGCACGGTCAGGAAAACTTACATGGAAGTATACATTTTTTGGATTACTTGGCATGACAGGGGTGCTTATTGTGTTGTGCAGAAGTATGGCAAAATCTGCAGGCTTATCACCATATTTTATGTGGCTTGGGCTATTTGGTATTTATGGAATCATCATTATGGCTGTCGTTATGTTTGTGAAGGGTAATAAACGTCCTGTGAATCAGGACACTGACCAGAATCAGCAATGGAATCATAGCGAGAGCTGGGAGCAGCGGTATGAAGAAGGAAGAAGAAGCAGGGAAGAGGAACAGACAAGGGGATACAATTTAAACGGAGAATATCATGAAAGTGATAATGGGACAATCTGCTTGAGCTGCGGTGCAGCAGTAGCTCCGGGAGAAACTGTGTGTCCGAGATGTGGAAATCGTGTACGTTAGCAGGCAAAAAAATAGGGAAAATTGAAAATAGTTGTAGACGAAATCCGCATTTTGTGAGAAAATAAAATAGATGGTTGTTGGTCACAAATGATTAATGACATATAGGAACATAATTTGAAAGGAGATTCAAAATGATTATTTCACAGGAAGTAGAAAATATGTGTCCAGTGGCACAGGGCGTTCATCATGGCGCTGCTCCAGTTCCGACAGAAGGAAAATGGGTTAAAAACAAAGAAGTAAAGGATATTTCAGGCTTAACACATGGTGTGGGCTGGTGTGCTCCGCAGCAGGGTGCATGTAAACTTACTTTGAATGTTAAGGAAGGTATTATTCAGGAAGCATTAGTTGAGACAATTGGATGTTCAGGTATGACACATTCAGCTGCTATGGCTTCAGAAATTTTACCTGGATTGACAGTTATGGAAGCATTAAATACAGACCTTGTATGTGATGCCATTAATACTGCTATGAGAGAATTATTCTTACAGATTGTTTATGGACGTACACAGAGTGCTTTCTCAGAAGAAGGTCTTCCGGTTGGTGCAGGTCTTGAGGATTTAGGAAAGGGTCTTCGTTCACAGGTTGGTACAATGTACGGTACACTCCAGAAAGGACCTCGTTATCTTGAGATGGCTGAAGGTTATGTAACAGGTATTGCTCTTGATGCAGAAGATCAGATCATCGGTTATAAGTTCGTGAGCCTTGGTAAGATGAC
>JAXFDY010000182.1:0-32201 GCA_034172985.1 Lachnospiraceae bacterium | reverse complement strand
ATCATCTTATGAGTTACCCGACAAATGAGCCTGATGTCGATTTTTTCGTGCTTTGCACTCTCAAAATCGACGCAAACATTCGAAATTCGCTCATTTTTCTGCGAAAAATGGCTACTTTCTCATGTTTAGCGGGACCCATAGACATAAAAATACATGCAAGCATGTATTTTATGTCCATTTGTCCCTTGGCTCATCTTATAGGAAATTTAGAAACAGACAAAAAAATATTGCACACAAATTATTAGATTGTTATAATAACATTCGAAACGAATATCATGATACAAAGATAAATCTGTAATAGAAGAGGTATGAATATGGCGAAAACATATAAGTGTCCCGGATGTGGTGCACCATTGGTATTTGAGCCGGGGGCGGATGAGCTTGTGTGCGAATATTGTGATACACATGTGCAAATCAGTGATTTAAAAGAAAGTGACAGTGGGCCTGAAACAGAGGAAAAACAGGATTTTCACGGATATGTGTGCCAAAGCTGTGGCGCACAATTGATTGTAGATGAATATACGGCATCAACCACATGCTGTTACTGTGGAAGTCATGCGGTGATTCAGGAAAGACTGGAAGGTGTACAAAAGCCGGCCGGAGTGATTCCTTTTGAGATTAATAAGGAGAGAGCCAGAGAACTTTATAAAAACTGGCTGTGTAAAGGACTTTTCACACCATCTGTTTTTAAAAAAGCTGCCACACTGGAAAATATCAGAGGGATTTATGTGCCATTTTGGCTTTATGACTATGAGGCGGAAGCACATGTAGAGGCCGAGTGTACAAGAGTAAGGACGGAGCGGCGGGGAGATACGGAATATGTACATACGGACCATTATTATGTAGCGCGTCACGCAAAAAGCAATTATCATAAAATTCCTGTAGACGCATCAGAACGTATGCCGGATTCTGTTATGGATATGATGGAACCCTATCGCTATGAGGGGTTAAAGACTTTTGAGATGCCTTATTTATCCGGCTATGAGTCTGAAAAGTATAATTTTGAAAGTAATGACGGACAGATGACACAGCGGGTTGAAAATAGAGTCAATCAGTATATGACACAGGATGTAAGAGAAACCATAAAAGGGTATTCTTCTACTACTTTCAGAAGAAATGATATTTCACTGACAAGGAAAAATGCAATGTATACATTGCTCCCGGTATGGCTTGTTACATATCGTTACAAAGGAGAAAATAAAATATTTACAATTAATGGACAGACAGGAAAACAGGTAGGCGAGCTTCCAAACTCACAGGGAAAAATGGTTGCATGGTTTGCCGGTATTACTATTTCCATTATGGCAATTTTATTATTGTTAGGAGGTCTGTTCGGATGAGAAAGTTGCAAACAAAAATGAAATGGATGCTCTGTGGGCTGATTCTTGCGGGTGTATTATCCGGACAGGCAGAGGCGGCACAGTACAGCAGTGTAAATGATTACTATGATGCCATTAAGGAGAATGAAAGAGTTTATGATTTTGCAGGAATTCTTACGGAATCAGAAGAAGATACTATCCGGGAAGAATTAGCAGAATCTGTAAAAAAATCAAAACTGGATCTGGTGATTGTTACAGTGGATGAGAATTTTGGCTATAGACAGCAAACACTGGCAGATGACTTTTATGACGCAGGCGGATTTGGCTACGAGGAAAATATTGAACATGCATCAGGAGTGTTGCTTCTGGTAGATATGGATGATAGACAGCTCTATATATCTACAGCCGGAATCGGTATTTTCTATCTTAATGACGAGATCATTGATGACATTCTGGATGATATCGCCGGATATGCCACAGATGGGGATTATGAAGAGATGTGTCTCACATTTTTAAATCAGGTAGTTGACTATGTGAAAGATACAAAACATACAGACGAATATGAGGAAGTAATAGAAGCGTGGTATTCGGGAGAATATCAGGATTATGGTGAGCTTTATGAATGTATGTCTGATGAGATAGATTCATTTCGCAAAGAGTCATTTTTTACACTGTTTCAGAATCCACTTATTGATTTTATTGTTGGCGCAGTAGTGGCACTGATTGTAGTGCTGGCATTGAAAAATCCAAAGGGTGTAAGAATGACAGTAAATAATCATACTTATAGAAAGAAGGATGAACTGGAGCTTCTGGCAAAAGAAGACAGATTCCTTCGAAGAACTACTGTAACACATAAAATTGAGAGCAGCTCCGGCAGTGGAGGAAGCGGAGGAGGAGGTTCCTTCCATTCTTCCAGCGGTGGCAGCAGCCACGGCGGTGGCGGGAGAGGCTTTTAATATAGAAAATATGCAGCATTTCTGGCTGCATGAGAATGGAGGATAATATGTCAGAAACAACAAAACCTATTGTAACATTTGAGATGGAGAATGGAGATATAATAAAAGCAGAGCTTTATCCTGAAGTAGCTCCAAATTCGGTCAACAATTTTATCAGTCTGGTTCAGAAAGGATTTTATGACGGATTGATTTTTCACAGAGTCATCAAAGGATTTATGATTCAGGGTGGATGCCCTGACGGAAATGGTATGGGAGGCCCGGGTTATCAGATTAAGGGAGAATTTTCGCATAATGGATATGAAAATAATCTGAAACATACAGCAGGGGTACTGTCCATGGCCAGAGCCATGCATCCGGATTCAGCCGGCTCACAGTTTTTTATTATGCATCAGGATGCTCCACATCTTGACGGTGAATATGCTGCATTTGGCAAGGTGACAGATGGTATGGAAGTGGTTAATAAAATTGCGGAAGTTCCGACAGACTGGAATGACAGACCATTAGAAACACAGAAGATAAAATCTGTAACAGTTGAAACCTTTGGCGTGTCATATCCGGAGCCGGAAAAATGTTAAAGGCAGTTATTTTTGATATGGATGGGGTGCTGGTGGACAGCGAACCCGTCCATTTCAAATCCAACCAGATTACATTAAAAAAATATGCCGGTGTCGATTTGGATTATGAATATTACAAACAGTTTATCGGCTCTACGGTAGCAGCCATGTGGCAGATTATGCAGAAAGATTTCCATGTTACAGATTACAGCTGGGAAGATTTGATGAAGAAAAACGATGAGATTTTAGCAGAAATGCTGAGAAAGGAAGGATATCCGGAAGTGCCGGGAGCAGCAGAACTGGTGAGAAAACTTCATGAACAGGGGTATCTGCTTGCAATTGCATCTTCTTCACGGCTTGAAAAGATTAATTACAATGTCACCAATCTCGGTATTAAAGATTGTTTTCAGGCATTAGTCAGTGGTATGGATTTGAAACGGCCAAAACCGGCACCGGATATTTTTTTGAAAGCGGCAGAAAAACTGGGGGTAAAGCCGGAGGAATGCCTTGTAATAGAAGATTCTCAAAATGGAGTAAAAGCTGCTTTGGCAGCAGGCATGGCATGCCTTGGGTTTATCAATCCAAATTCAGGCAATCAGGATTTATCGGCAGCGGATTATTTATTCGAAGATTTTTCATCGGTGGAGGAGGGCTTTTTGAGGATGGTCCATGATCATCACTGCAAAGAACCATGAAGAGTACTGGAAACAGAGAGACTGATTATCAGGGAAATGGTGCCGGAGGATGTAGACCAGATCTATGACCTTTATGCACATCCCGATATTACTTTATATATGGAGCCTTTATTTGAAAACCGGGAAGAAGAGAAAGAATATATGGTCAGCTATTATGACCATGTCTACTGTTTTTTCGGATATGGTATGTGGCTGATTACACTGAAAGACGGAACAATAATCGGAAGAGCCGGTCTTGAACATAATGAGAAGGAAGAAGTGGTAGCCGGATATATGCTGGCAAAAGAATATCAGAAATGCGGCTATGCTTTAGAAGCTATGAAAGCAATTTTGGAATATGCCAGAGAAGAACTGGACATACATCAGGTGATTGCATATATTCAGATAGAAAATATTGATTCTTTGCGTCTGGCGGAAAAACTGGGACTGACAATAAAAGATATACAAACATAAAAGATGCATTTTCATGCATCTTTTTTGCGTTTGGTTATTTGGTTGTATAATAAAAAAGGGAGGAAGTCCAGCACGCTTTGTGCTAAGACTTTATTATGAAAAAATATCGAATAAAATCTAAAAAACTAATTCTTTCTTCGATGGTTTTAGTATAGTGACTATAAATTAATAAAAAATGGGTATGATGTAAATCGTTATTAAATAAAATATGAATAAATTATGAATAATACAGAAAAAAAGAAGGACAAATGTATTTTTTTTAGAAAATTCGAAAAATAAAGAAGGAAAAAGAGAAAATATCAGACAAAATCAAAAATATACTAGAAGGTTGAATTTGTTATAAAAGTGTGATAAGATAAAAAAATGATGTGTAAAAAGCACTATAAAATGATGCTATAATGAAAGGGACAAAGGTGAATCTGTATGTATAAGATTGTAAAAAAAGTTGAACTGAATCCTGCTGTAACCCGTATGGATATTGAAGCTCCATTAGTTGCAAAAAAGGCCGAGCCGGGTCAGTTTATTATTTTAAGAACAGATGAAGAGGGTGAGAGAATTCCTCTTACAATCGCAGATTTTGATAGAGAAGCCGGAACAGTAACAATCATTTTCCAGAAGGTCGGTGCGACTACTGAAAAATTAGGACACTTGAAAGAAGGAGGATATCTGCAGGATTTTGTTGGTCCTTTAGGTACTGCTTCGGAATTGGAAGGATTAAAGAAAGTAGCTGTTGTGGGTGGCGGTGTAGGTAGTGCCATTGCGTATCCGATTGCAAAGAAACTTCACAATATGGGAGCTGAAGTACATTCTATCGTAGGATTTAGAGGAAAAGATCTTGTTATTCTGGAAGAAGATTTTGATAAGGTCAGCGATAAATTTGTCAGAATGTCAGATGACGGTACATGGGGAACAAAAGGACTTGTAACAAATGCGCTAAAGGATCTGATTGAGAGCGGAGAAAAATATGATGAAGTCATAGCTATCGGACCTGTGATTATGATGAAGTTTGTATCTGCATTGACGAAAGAATATGGTATAAAGACAATTGTCAGCATGAATCCGGTTATGGTAGATGGAACCGGTATGTGTGGTGGCTGCCGTCTTACAGTAGGTGGAGAGACAAAATTTGCCTGCGTGGATGGACCGGATTTCGACGGACATTTAGTAGATTTTGATGAGGCCATGGAGCGTGGTACGATGTACAGAGCTTTTGAGCAGAAAAAACGTGAAGAGACATGTAATTTATTTAAGAAGGAGGTGCAGTAATCATGCCAAATATGTCTTTAAAGAAAAATGAGATGCCGACTCAGGAACCAAATGTGCGTAATAAAAACTTTAATGAGGTGGCACTTGGATATACAGAAGAACAGGCTGTAGATGAAGCACAGAGATGCTTAAACTGTAAGACAAGAAACTGTGTGGCAGGATGTCCTGTAAATATTGACATTCCGGGCTTTATTAAAGAAGTTGCGGAAGGTAAGTATGAAGACGCATATCAGATTATTGCAAAATCCAGTTCTCTTCCGGCGGTTTGCGGACGTGTATGTCCTCAGGAATCACAGTGTGAAGGAAAATGTGTGCGTGGAATCAAGGGAGACCCGGTAGGTATCGGCCGTCTGGAAAGATTTGTGGCAGATTATCATAATGCACATAATACCGAAAAAATAGAGAAACCAGTTTCCAATGGTCATAAGGTGGCAGTGATTGGTTCCGGCCCATCAGGGCTTACCTGTGCAGGAGATCTGGCAAAGCTTGGATATGATGTTACGATTTTTGAAGCATTACACCTTGCAGGAGGTGTACTTGTTTATGGAATTCCGGAATTCCGTCTTCCAAAGGCCATTGTTCAGAAAGAAATCGATGGATTAAAGGCACTGGGTGTAAAAGTCGAGACAAACATGGTTATTGGTAAAGTATTGTCTATTGATGAATTGAAAGATGAATATGGATTTGAAGCTGTGTTTATCGGTTCTGGTGCGGGACTTCCAAAATTTATGAATATTCCTGGTGAGAATCTGAAGGGCGTATATTCTGCAAATGAGTTCCTTACAAGAGTAAATCTGATGAAATCATATAGAGAAGGATCTGATACACCGATTAAAAAGAGTAAGCGTGTGGCTGTGGTAGGCGGTGGAAACGTAGCTATGGATGCGGCTAGAAGTGCATTGCGTCTGGGCGCAGAAGAAGTATACATTATTTACCGTCGTTCCAGAGAAGAACTTCCTGCAAGAGCGGAAGAAGTTGAACATGCCGAGGAAGAAGGAATCATATTTAAATTCCTTACAAATCCAATTGAAATTCTTGCTGATGAAAATAAGTTTGTCAGTGGAATTAAATGTGTTGAGATGGAACTGGGTGAGCCGGATGCTTCCGGAAGAAGAAGACCTATCGTAAAAGAAGGTTCAGAATTTGATATTGACGTGGATTGCGTGATTATGGCACTTGGAACATCACCAAATCCATTAATCAAGAGCACAACCAAGGGACTTGAGACACAGAAATGGGGCGGCATCATTGTAGAGGAAGAAACAGGGCTGACTACAAGAGAAGGCATTTATGCCGGCGGTGATGCGGTTACAGGTGCGGCGACAGTGATTCTTGCCATGGGAGCAGGTAAGACTGCGGCACAGGCAATTGATGAATATATTAAGGCTAAATAAGAATGAAAGAAAGATTAAAAGATTTTTGGGGACTAGATAGTCCATTCCTCAGTTTTATGAAGAAAATCGGCTGGGTATTTCTGCTCAATATCATGTTTGCCATTACAAGTATACCGGTGGTCACGGTGGGAGCATCGGCTGTGGCTATGTATACGATTTTAAATAAAATGATAGCAGAGAGAGAATTCAATTTCCTGAAAGATTATTTCAGGGCATTTTCAGAAAATTTTCTGAAATCTATGCTGATATGGCTGATTATACTTGTTGTGACAATTATTCTATCGATTAATACATGGTATGTTTTTGGGCAAATGTCAGGAGGCTTTGCCTATGTGATGCGAATTGGAACTGTTATTATCGCTATTGCATTTTGTATGCTGGCAAATATGGTGTTTCCTCTGATTGCAAGATTTGACGTGAATATGAAGGAAACTCTGGCAATTGCCGTACAGATAGCAATTAGTTATCCGTTATTATGTCTGGAATCCGTAGGATTTACAGTAGCTGTTCTGGGTGGCTCATTAGCGATTCTTTATGTGGGATGGTTTGGAGGATTCTTTATCCTGTTTCCAATGATTGCTTTTGGACTTCATGCATTTATGCAAAGTTATCTATTTCAAAAGATTTTTGATGAATATGCAGAAGAGGAAGAAAGTGATCCGGATTATGTGACCGGAGAAGAAAATAATTAGCAAAAAAATAAAAAAACTCTTTACATTTTCTGATAATGGAGTATAATATGTAACATAAAGAACGAAGTTGTTCCTTAAGTGGAGCAATTTCGTTTTTTTATATTATAGGAAATTCCATGGAATTTCCTATTCAATCACTCTTTCAGAGTGGTTATATTTACTGGTGAACGTTTTACGTCACCAATTGGGCAGGTTTACCTGCTCTAATACTTTCCCTCACATTATACATATATAGAAGAAAGAGTGTGCATTGCATACTCTTTTTTCGACTTTTTATATTGACGTTGCCATTGATTCGTTATACTATATAGGATAATGGTGAAAATAATTGTTATTTTATTTGAAACAGAGGAATTATATGAATAAAAAAATATTAATCATTTCTCTGGCTATTTTGATTGTAATATTGGTGGGAGATAATATTTTTTCGTCAAAAGAAAAGATGGAAGAAATTATTGAGGAAACGACTACAGAGGAAACGACTACAGAGGAATTGGCTACAGAGGAAACGACTTCTGAGTCTGTTACAGTCGAACTTGTTATGGTAGGAGATATGCTTCTTCATGATGTTGTACAGTTTACAGGTAAGATGCCGGACGGAACTTATAATTATGATCATTTTTTTACACATGTCAGGGAGGATATTCAGAGCGCAGATGTGGCGGTGGTAAATCAGGAGGTTATCATCGGTGGAGCAGCATTTGGTATTAGCGGTTATCCTGATTTTAACTGCAGGGAAGAAGTAGGGGATGCCTTGGTAAATGCGGGGTTCGATGTGGTTCTTCATGCCACCAATCATGCTATGGATCGGGGAGAAAAAGGAATTGACAGTTGCATGGATTTTTGGGATAACAGTTATCCGGGGATTACGTATCTCGGCATAAACAGGACAGAAGAGGATTATGAGCATATATATGTGTATGAAAAAGATGGTTTTCAGATTGCCATGCTGAATTACACATATGGACTGAATGGGATTTCTTTGCCTTCCGGCAGAACATGGCTGGTAAATCTGCTGACAGAAGAAAAGGTAATAAAAGATTTACAGAAAGCAGAAGAAATTGCAGATTTTACCATCGTTTATCCACACTGGGGAACGGAATATGTGTATGAGCCGGATTCCAGCCAGTGTAAATGGGCACAACTGTTTGCTGATTACGGTGCTGATCTTGTTCTGGGTACGCATCCTCATGTGATAGAACCTGTGGAATGGATTACAGGTGCATCAGGAAATCAGACACTTATATATTATTCTCTGGGTAATTTTATTTCTGCCCAGAGTGTAGCACCAAGAATGTTAGGAGCTATGGCAAATCTGACTCTTGTAAAGGACAGTGACGGGCTGGTATACATAAAAAACTATGGGGTCACCCCTGTAGTTACACATAGAATGCTGGGATGCGGTGAAATAACGACATATAAATTAAAAGATTATAGCGATGAGCTGGCTTCTGCCAGTACAATGAAGGGGATAGATGAATCCTTTTCCGTGAGTATGATGCAGAATTTGTGCAGGCAGGTATTTGGAAGTCTGTATATAGAATAAATAAATTAGAATTGGTAAATATGAGTTGGAGGAAAAGTATGATACTGGCGATTGATATGGGAAATACCAATATAGTCATTGGCTGTATTGATGATGAAAAGATATATTTTGAAGAGAGAATGGCAACAGACCACTCGAAGACAGAACTGGAATATTATGTGTTGTTTAAAACGGTGTTAGATTTGTATCAGATTGAAAATACGGAAATTACCGGAGCAATTATTTCTTCTGTAGTTCCGCCCCTGGTGAATGTTATTTCCTCGGCGGTAGAAAAATTGATTGGAAAGACACCTTTTATTGTAGGCTCCGGTATCAGGACAGGATTAAATATTATGATGGATAATCCGCGCCAATTAGGAAGCGATCTGGTGGTGGATGCTGTTGCAGGGATGAATGAGTATGGCACACCATTGATTATCGTAGATATCGGAACAGCCACTACCATCAGTATAGTAGATAAAAATAAGAATTATATTGGAGGGTGCATTATGCCGGGAGTTCGTATTTCAGCGGATTCCTTAGTGGCACGGACGGCACAGTTATCCAAGGTAAGTCTGACAGCTCCATCGAAGAGTATCGGAAAAAATACGATAGATTGTATGAAAAGCGGTATTATCTTCGGACACGCAGCTTGTCTGGACGGCATGATTGACCGGATGGAAGAGGAACTGGGATATCCGTGTAAAGTTGTGGCTACCGGGGGATTGGCCAAGGTGATTATTCCGCACTGTAAAAGAAAAATTATTGAAGATCAGGAACTTTTATTAAAGGGTCTGAAAATTATCTATGATTTGCAAGCACATTAGGGAAGGAAAGATAAGATGTTAAAAGGAAAAAATGTAGTATTGGCAGTGACAGGAAGCATTGCGGCATATAAGATAGCAAATCTTGCCAGTATGCTGGTAAAAATGCATGCGAAGGTTACTGTTTTGATGACGCAGAATGCAACGAATTTTATTAATCCCATTACATTTGAAACATTAACCGGAAACAAATGTCTGATTGATACTTTTGACAGAAACTTTCAATATAATGTAGAACATGTTTCACTGGCAAAAGAAACAGATGTAGTACTTGTGGCACCTGCATCAGCTAATGTAATCGGAAAACTGGCAAATGGTATTGCAGATGATATGCTTACTACTACAGTTATGGCATGCCGGTGCAAAAAAATAATTGCGCCTGCCATGAATACTAATATGTATCTGAATCCGATTGTGCAGGATAATATGGAAAAACTGAAAAGATTTGGGATGGAAGTGATTCCTGCCGATTCCGGTCATCTGGCCTGTGGTGATGATGGAGTAGGCAAAATGCCGTCGGAAAAGGTATTGCTTGATTATATTTTAAAAGAAGTTGCCTTTGAGAAAGATATGATCGGAAAGCATGTTTTAGTAACTGCGGGCCCGACGATGGAAAAAATAGATCCGGTAAGATTCATATCGAATCATTCTACTGGAAAAATGGGATATGCCATCGCTGAAAATGCCATGCTTCGAGGGGCAGATGTTACTTTGGTAACAGGGAAGACCAATATCACACCGCCTCCATTTGTCAAGGTGGTTTCTGTTATATCTGCAAAAGATATGTTTGATGCTGTGGTGTCTGAAATGGACAAGCAGGATATTATCATAAAGGCGGCAGCAGTCGCTGATTATCGTCCGGCAGTACCGGCACAGGAAAAAGTGAAAAAGAAAGAAGGCGATATGTCGATTCTTTTGGAACGGACAGACGATATATTGCAATATATAGGCAGCCATAGAAAGGATAATCAGTTTATATGTGGATTCTCTATGGAAACGGAGCATATGATAGAAAATTCGAAAGCAAAACTGAGCCGAAAAAATATCGATATGATTGTAGCCAATAATTTAAAACAACAGGGTGCAGGGTTTGGTACAGATACAAATATTGTAACTTTCATTACTGCGGATAAAATTTTGGAGAAACCGATGATGTCCAAGGCACAAGTAGCGGAAGAAATATTGGATTATATTATGGAACAAACTAAATAAAAAAATTGAAAAAAGTGCTTGCATTTTTCTGTGAGTATGTTATAATATCACTTGTCGTCAGGACAATGGCCCATCGCCAAATGGTAAGGCACTGGACTCTGACTCCAGCATTTTCAAGGTTCGAATCCTTGTGGGCCAGTTAAAAGCAGCTTCTTGGAAGCTGCTTTTTGTTTTCCTGTGCAATCACTCTTCCAGTGTGGTTGATAGGAAAAATTTTAGTGACATGAAGAGTTGTTTATTTGATTTAGGAGGACGGAATGATAAATTTAGGAACTTATCAGACATTATATATTGTGAAAGAGACGGATTTTGGGGTATATCTGTCAGAAACGAGGGAAAAAACCACCGAGAAGGATGAAAGAGTATTGTTACCACGCAAACAGGTGCCTCAGGGAGCAAAACTTGGCGATAGTATTAAGGTTTTTATCTATAGGGATTCCATGGACCGTATTATTTCCACTACTGCCCATCCGAAGATTACACTGGGTGAACTGGCAGTATTAAAGGTGAATGATGTAACAAAAATCGGTGCATTCCTCGACTGGGGACTGGAGAAAGATTTGTTTCTTCCATATAAAGAGCAGACGGGCAGAGTGATTCCGGGTGAAGAATATCTGGTTGCATTGTATATAGATAAATCCTCCAGACTGGCGGCAACCATGAATGTTTATAAATACATGAAGCTGGCAGGGGACTATGAAGAGAACGATGTGGTATCCGGCATTATTTATGAAATAAAAGAAGGCTTGGGTGCATTTGTGGCCGTAGATGATGAGTATGCAGCCATGATTCCACAGCAGGAGATTTATGAAAAACTCAGAGTCGGACAGAGAATTGAAGCGAGAGTTACAAAAGTCAGGGAGGATGGAAAACTGAATCTAAGCCTGCGTCAGAAGGCGTATGCCCAGATGGACAAAGATGCAGAGACAGTACTTCAGGTGATTCTTGAATATGATGGAGTTCTTCCGTATAATGACAAGGCATCACCGGAAATCATAGAGCGTGATTTTCATATGAGTAAAGCTGCATTTAAGCGGGCAGTGGGAAGATTGTACAAAGAACGAAGAATTCAAATAGGAGAAAAAAGCATAAGAATTGTGGAATAACTTGTATCTTTTGAAGAGTGGTGATATCATATAAAGGTGTATATAATTCAAAAAGAATGGAGGATTTTCGAACATGAAAACAATTATAAGTACAGATAAGGCACCTGCAGCCATCGGACCATATTCACAGGCAATCGAGGTAAACGGAATGGTATTTACTTCAGGAGTTATTCCTGTAAATCCTGCCACAGGAGAAATCGCAGAAGGAATTGAAGCTCAGGCAAAACAGGCAATCGGTAATCTGGTAGCATTACTGGGGGAGGCTGGCGTTTCTGTAGATAACGTCATTAAAACAACTGTATTTATCAAAAATATGGATGACTTTGCAAAGGTGAATGCAGTTTATTCAGAATTTTTTACAAAGGATTGTCCGGCACGTTCCTGTGTTGAAGTAGCAAGACTTCCAAAAGATGTATTGATAGAGATTGAGGCAATTGGATTAAAATCATAAGGCGGTTATAAATCATAAAAAAAGTCTAAAATCTACTTGTACAATTTAACTAAAATAATCGAAATCATTTCAGTATAAAGTGATATAGCAATTTTTCGATATTTAGTATACAATAAAGTATGCGTAATTAAAGAACATTATTTTGGAGGAAATATTAAATGGCAAGTTTATCTTTAAGAAATATTAGTAAGGTTTATCCTAATGGTTTTGTAGCTGTTAAGGATTTTAATCTTGAAATTGCAGACAAAGAGTTTATCATCTTTGTAGGACCATCAGGTTGTGGTAAATCTACAACACTTCGTATGATTGCAGGCCTTGAAGAAATCAGTTCCGGTGAGTTATACATAGGTGATAAGTTAGTAAATGATGTAGAGCCAAAGGATAGAGATATCGCAATGGTATTCCAGAACTATGCTCTGTATCCACATATGTCAGTATATGATAACATGGCATTTGGTCTGAAGTTAAGAAAGACTCCTAAGGATCAGATTAGCAAATTAGTTCACGAAGCTGCAAGAATCCTTGATCTGGAACATTTGCTTGATCGTAAGCCAAAGGCTTTATCAGGTGGTCAGAGACAGAGAGTTGCTATGGGACGTGCAATTGTCCGTGAACCAAAGGTATTCCTTATGGATGAGCCTTTATCAAACCTGGATGCTAAGCTTAGAGTACAGATGCGTGTAGAGATTTCTAAGTTGCATCAGAGACTTGAGTCAACTATCATTTATGTAACACATGACCAGACAGAAGCTATGACACTTGGTACAAGAATCGTAGTTATGAAGGATGGTTTAATCCAGCAGTGTGATTCACCAATTAACTTATATAACTATCCTGTAAACCTTTTCGTTGCAGGTTTCATGGGATCACCAGCTATGAACTTTATCGATGCTGATGTTGTTGAAGAAGAAGACGGCGTTAAGTTAGCATTTGGCAGAGAGAAGATTAAAGTACCTGAAGTTAAGGCTAAGGCTTTAGTTGATGGTGGATATGTTGGCAAGAAGGTTGTAATGGGTATTCGTCCAGAAGATATTCATGATGATGAAATCATGATTTCAAGCCAGCCGGAGGCAGTTATTGAGACACAGATTAAGTTATATGAATTACTTGGTGCAGAAGTATTCCTGTATTTCGAGATTGCAGGTACAGATTGTACAGCAAGAGTAAATCCTCGTACAACAGCAAGAATTGGCGATACTGTTAAGTTCGCATTTGATTTAAATAAGTTACATGTATTCGATAAGGAAACAGAAAAAGTAATCGCTAACTAAATCGTAACAAACAGAAAGATGTGAAGTGGAATTCTGAAAAGGATTCCACTTTTTTTTAGAATAAAAATTAAAGTATTTCATGAAAAAACATAAAAAATGAGACTATAATGTAAATTAATACAAAAAAATATTTCTGATAGTTGTTTTTTCATTCATAGCATCTATAAACGTATATGCAGAAACCTATGAGTATGACAGTCTCGACAGAGTTGTAAAGGTTACATATGATGATGGGAGTTATGAGTCGCAATACATAGACATATGGTTCTCTTCCCGAAGAGTTTCGCAAACGCCTAAGTTTATAGAGATGAAAGGAGAAGTTGGAAATAACGGTTGGGTTTATCTGTCATGGGAGAGCCATAGTCAGGATGAATTATATAATCTGTATAAAGATGGTGAGCTGTTAAAAGTAAAAACGAAAGAAACGAAATATATTGATTACGATACAGAGGCTAATAAAACATATACTTATTATGTAGAGGCTTTGCAGGCGGAAACGATAAGAAGCTGTATCATCGTTTTTTAAATATCCGAGACAGGCCTGCTATAATGGAACAGAGAATCTTCCACAGGAAGGTGGGCGTGAAAGTAATGGAAACTATTTACAGGATTTCCTTGATGAAGAAAGAACAAATTGTGACAAAACCACATTGCTTTCCCCCCATGAATTGTGTTAAAATACATCATTATAAGGTTTTTACAGAAGCCCCTTCATTTATTATATTATTTTTTATACAGCTCTGAATTTGTTTAATCGTGTGATCAAAATATCTCTGAAAAAAGAACTTTCAAAAAAGGTAATGAGGATTATCACAATCTTTAAAATGCGGACAATAAATATAAAGTTATATTGATAGCCGACCTTCATTATGTATCGATTCCTACAAGGTATTTGGCACTAAATCCATTAAACCCGTTACTACAAAGGTATTTTTCTTGCCCCCTATCTATTTTGAAGAGTATAGATATATGCAAACAAATGAAATTGCTGAAATGGTTAAAGCAAGAATTACTGAAAAATTAAATACTGAACTTACTGTTTAGAATAAAAATAATAGATTAAACATATAAAATGGCGGAAAAAAGCAAGGATGAATCATATTTCTACTAGAATCTACACTGCTGATGTAACAGAATTAGAAAACGAAAATTTGTATATGGCAGCCTATGAAAAAATCACAGATGAACGGAAGAAAAAGACAGATCAGTTTCGTTTACCGGAAGATCGGCGGTTGTCTGTTGGGGCAGAACTTTTGCTGATGTATGGACTGAACCGGTTGGGCATAAATCTCAAAGAAATGAGATATAATTATGGAGAAAATGGAAAACCGTACCTGAAAAATGCGGAAGATGTTTTTTTTAATTTATCTCATTCAGAGGATAAGGTAGTTTGTGCCATTTCTTCCAGGGAGATTGGATGCGATATAGAAAAGATATCGGCTGGTAATTTTAAGCTGGCGAAGCATTTTTTTGCCACAGAAGAATACGAGATGATCGTGAATCAGAAAACGGAGATGTCCCGGCGGGAAATGTTTTTTCGTTTGTGGACACTGAAAGAAAGTTTTATAAAAGCTACTGGACTCGGACTTAGTCAACGCATGGACTCCTTCTCGATTCGTTTTGATAAAAACGGTATTTTGTTAGACCAGACATTGAATCAGGAAATATATTATTTTCAGGAGCTCGATTTATGGAAGGATTATAAGTGCTCTATATGTGGCTTGGATTCAGAAATCAGCAGAAAGACAGGAGTGTCTGTCGAAAAAGTGGATTTTTCAAATCCTGACTGAAAAGAAAAAGAGGTAATATCTGTTATGAAAAATAAAATAATTAAACTTTTAAGTGCTGCGATTACGGCAGTTAGTGTTTATATGACATTTGGATGGTCTTTTTTCCAAATGATGATTAGCTGTAAGAAGAAAAAAAATCTGAACAGAAAGAAATGGTTTCAGTTATCACATACAAAAATTAACCATCCAAGATATAAATTTGAGGCAGAATATGAAGAAGGAAAAGCATGGTGCAGACAGCAAAATATGCGGGATTGTTATATAAAAAGTAAGGACGGACTGCTCCTGCATGGTTCATATCTGCCTGCGGAGAATGCGGAAAGGTTTGTTTTGTTATGCCATGGATACAAGGGCAGCGGATTTGGAGATTTTGCGTACATGGCTCAGTTTCTTCATGAGAATGGATGCAATCTGCTTTTCATTGATGAGAGATGTTGTGGGGAAAGTCAGGGAAAATACATTACATTTGGAGCGAAAGAGCAGTATGACATACAGAGATGGGCTTATTACATCGCAAAGAGAAATAAGAAGAGGCTTCCGATATACTTATATGGAGAATCTATGGGAGCTGCGTCTGTGCTTATGGCATCAGGTCATAAACTGCCAGGGGAGGTTAGAGGCCTCATTTCGGATTGCGGATTTCAATCAATGAAAAAACAGCTTCAGGATATTGCAGCCAACTGGTTCCATATAAACTGGGTAGATTTATTATTGTTCCGAGTGGATTTATTTTGCAGAATATTAGCCGGATTCCGCATGGATGAGGCAGATACTACAAATGCAATGAAGAAAAATAAGAGACCGATTTTATTTTTTCATGGTTTGAAGGACACATATGTGGAACCAAAGAATACCATAAATAATTATTTTCTGTGCCGGGCACCAAAAGAACTGGTCATCGTACAGGAAGCGAGACATCTTTGCAGTGCCTATGAAGAACCGGAATTATACAGAGAAAAGATTTTAAACTTTTTTGCAAAATATGATATAGCTGACGAAAGAATCGAAAGTCTTGGTCAATTTTAGGTAAAGTGTTTGTTAAATCCCTATAGGGGTAGAAATTAAAAAATAAATGTGTTAACTTCATAGGTGAATGAAATGCCTAGAATGAAATGATAAGGGAGGTTACACATGAAAGAATATTATCCTTTGACAGCAGCACAAAAGATGCATTATAACTGGATTCAGGCATATAAGACACAGCAGGTGTCTGGAGTCAGCGTTGTGGCATCGCTGAAGTCAGAATTGGATTTTGGGCTTTTGAAGAAATGCATTCAGCTGGAATTTGAGCGTTATGGATGTATGAGAGTTCGTTTTACAAGGCCGGACGAGCAGGGTGATATAAAGCAGTATATCGTAAATAGGGATACAAGAGATATTCCCCTTAAGGATTTGTCAGGAATGAGTATGAGTGAAGCGGATCATTTGATGCAGCAATGGGCGTATAAGACTTTTGATGGGAATGATATCCCATTGTGTGATGTGATTATGGTAAAGCTTCCGGAGGGATATAATGGATTTTTTATCCATATGGATCACAGACTGATTGATTCCTGCGGTTTGGTGGTAATGATTAATGATCTGATGCAGCTTTATTCCCATTATAGATTTCAATCGGAATATCCGGAGGATTTGGCTGATTTTGAGCAGGTTTTGGTTAAAGACTTAAAAAGAGCCGGTAATGAGAAACGATTTGCGAAAGATAAGAAATTCTGGAATGATCAGCTGGATGCTTTGGGAGAACCATTGTATTCAGATATCCAGGGGCCTTCTGTCATTGAAGAGGCCAGAAAGCTTCATGGAAATCCAAAGTTAAGAGCCGCAGATATAGAGATGAAAGATTTATTTGTGGAAGTGAAAGACTATTATCTGGAGCCGGAACCGACGAAAAATCTTATAGATTTCTGTATGAATCATCAGTTGTCTATGACGAATCTTTTGTTATTGGGAATCAGAACTTATTTATCAAAAGTAAATAATGGTCAGGAAGACATTACCATTCAGAATTTTATTTCCAGACGTTCTACTCATGATGAGTGGACATCCGGAGGCAGCAGAACAATTATGTTTCCTTGCCGGACGGTGATTCCGGCTGAAACGGAATTTATGGCAGCGGCTTATGAGATTCAGAATGTACAAAATCGGATATATATGCATAGTAATTATGATCCTGCACTGATTCAGGAGGAAATGAGACGACGTTATCATACGCCGGAACATACAGCTTATGAGAGCTGTTACCTTACATATCAGCCTATGCCGGTTAAGCTGGAGAATCCGCATCTGGTAAATATTCCCCAGCATTCCAAATGGTTTGCGAATGGTGCGGCTACTAAGAAGATGTATTTAACCGTATCTCACACTGAAAACGGAGGAATGAATTTTTCCTTCCATTATCAGACAGCTCATTTAAGTGAGCAGGAT
Organism: Lachnospiraceae bacterium; assembly: GCA_034172985.1. Lineage (GTDB taxonomy): Bacteria > Bacillota > Clostridia > Lachnospirales > Lachnospiraceae > CAG-303. The sequence continues at coordinate 14,269 of JAXFDY010000182.1, read as the reverse complement.
ATGGAACTTTTATATTATTATATGATGCGTATTCTTTTTAAAGGAATTGCAGAGCCGGATATGAGTGTAGGCGAAATAATGCAGCAGGTATAAGAAATAGCAGGTTTGCGTCAGCGTTGCGGCCCGGACATTGCATGACTAAGGCAACGCAGAAAAGAGGAAAATAATGACACAGGAAATGCAGTTTAAAACAATTGTGGCTCAGTATTGTAAGGTTAAGCCGGAAGAAATGACAAATGAGATGAGATTCAGAGAAGATCTTGGCTTTAGTTCTCTTGATTTTATGTCTTTTTTGGGCGAACTGGAAGATACCTTTGATGTAGAACTGGAAGAGGAAGATGCAGTAAAGGTTCTTACTATCGGGGAAGCTTTGAAATTGTTGGAAACATATTAAGACATTTTAAAGTTACGGAGGTTGTTATGGGAAATCTTATTCGAGATATATTAGAAGAAAGTGAAAAGAAATATTCAGAAATTAAAGCTGTAAAATGGCTGGAAAAAAAGGAAATCTGCGAGATAAGTTACAGCGGACTGATGGAAAATGTTGTAATGGTCAGAAAAGGCTTGCTTGCAGAAGGATTTAAAGGGAAACATATTGCTCTTATCGGAAGCAGTTCAGTGGAGTGGATTGAAAGCTATCTGGCAGTTGTCACAGGAAATACAGTTGCAGTTCCTCTTGATGCGGGTCTTCCGGCAGAGGATCTGATTGATCTTATTAATCGTTCCGATTCGGAAGCATTGTTTTTAAGTCCTAAGAATCAGGCACTTTTGGATGGAATATTAGCAGAGTGTCCGAAACTTAAGAAAATATGGATTTTGCAGGAAGAACAGCCGGAAATCTCCAATGAAAAGGTTGCGTCTTTCAAAGATTTAAAAGAGGTTGGGGAAAATTATGATACGGATTCAGACAGACCGGTTCCGGACGATATAGCTACCATTATTTTCACATCCGGAACTACAGGAAAGAGTAAGGGTGTTATGCTGACACAGAACAATCTGGCTACCAATGTTGAGTGCGTGAACTATTCAGTAGATCCTGGTAGTGTGCTGCTTAGCGTGCTTCCAATCCATCATGCATATTGTCTGGTGATGGACTGGCTCAAGGGATTTTCTTTGGGTGCGACGATATGTATCAATGATTCACTTTTACATATGGTGAAAAATATGAGCGTATTTAAGCCGAATGTAATGCTTATGGTTCCGTTAATGATCGAAACGATTTATAAGAGACTTGCCAGTGCAGATCCTGCCATTCCAAAAACAGTTTTGGCAGATCATGTATTTGGCGGAAATCTGAGTATTATATTTACTGGTGGAGCTCATCTGGATCCGTTTTATATCGAAAAATTCGCTGAATATGGAGTAGATATTCTGGAAGGATATGGAATGTCAGAGTGTTCGCCGGTTATCAGCTCCAATATGCCGGAGGATCATAAGGCCGGTTCAATTGGAAGACCGCTTTCGAATGTTGAGATTTCTTTTGAGGATGGAGAGATTTTGGTCAGAGGCAGCAGTGTCATGAAGGGATATTACAAAATGCCGGAAGAGACAGAAAAGACCCTTAAGGATGGATGGCTTCATACGGGAGACAAAGGTTATCTGGATGAAGATGGATTCTTATTTATCAATGGAAGAGTAAAGAATCTGATTATTTTATCCAATGGAGAGAATATTTCACCAGAGGAAATCGAAAATAAATTAGCTCTTGGAGTACTGGTTGGAGAGGTTATTGTTACAGGTGAAAATAACGGACTCACTGCAAGAATTTATCCGGATCAGGAGCTGGTTACAGCAAAGGGACTGGATGAAGAAACAGTCAGAAATGAGTTGCAGGCATTTTTGGATCAATACAATAAATCACAGCCTACCTATCGCCAGATTACAGGACTGGTAGTGAGAAAAAATCCATTTATCAGAAGCTCAACCAAGAAAATAAAGAGACAGGAAGCCATGATTGATGAACCGCTCTCTACGACATAAAAGGGAGCATACCTGAGATAAATATTTGTGTCAGAAGATCGGCAATGACTTCTGTGGGAACCTGAAAATTTTCTCTTGTCCATTTGTGGAGTACACCTAGTGTACTTCCGATGGTACAGGCAATCATATAAGAAAATTCAACTTTGCTGTGTTGTGATGGGGTAGTGCTTTGGGTAACAGTTGTTACATAGCGGTGGAACATGGTCATAGCCTTCTCAAAAAAAGCATCTCTTCTGGGACTTCGAAGAATATTAGCTAAAAATACATTTGTCTTGGTATAGTTACAAATTGTTAAAAAATATGATTTACACATATCTTTGTCATTTTTTGGATGAAAGGTTTCCATAAGGGAAAAAATATCCTGAATGGTTTTATCTTCAATGGCAGTTACAAGAGCCGGAATATTGTCGTAGTGGTTGTAGAAAGTACTTCGCACAATACCGGCTTTTTTTATTACATCAGAAACTGTTATCTTTTCTAAATCTTTTTCTTTTAAAACTAAAAAAAATGCATCATGAATAGCCTCGTCAGCTATATAATATCTTTCGTCTTGTATTTCGTTTTTCATACTGTTCTCCTTAAAATATAGATGTCCCTAAGCTGGGCCCCTCCTCATGTCATAGACATCAGGACTCTTCCCAGCAAGCTGGGCCCCTCCTCATGTCATATTCTATCATATTTGGGGGGAAATGTATATTTTTTTCTTGCAATGAAAATAAACATTAGTTATGATTAATGTAGCGAAAAAATATGAGCGAGGTTTTTAATAGATTTGATGTAATAGGAGGTATCTATGCGAAGGAAGATATGCAGACAGGCAGAAGCGTTATTGTTAGTGGGAGTTATGTTGATTGGGAATACCATATATTTCCCGGACAGGATAAGTGCGCAGGAGAATGAAAGTATAGAAAATATACCGTGGATTGAGATACATTCCTATTATTTGGATGGAGAAAATATGGATGCAGAATATTTTGTACCAAAGACGGATAATAACTGTTATCTATATTATGAAGGTGAAGAGCTGCTTATTAGAGGAATTGGTAACAGATGAGAATGAGATAATCGGAACCGGTTATACCATAAGTCTGGTGAAAAACGGAATGACCCTGTCAGAAGCATATTCTGGGATTGGATACAATATTAGATTAAGTATTACGCAATATAAAAAGCCTATGGTTTGTGAGCCATGGGCTTTTATACTTTAGAAAAAAATTCCAATTTAATTTTCTACGATTTCATTGAATGCAAAACAATTTTATGTTAGAATACTAGATAAGCATGGGCTATGGTAGATATTGGATTACCCGTACGGCAGATTAGAATAGGGAGTGTGGCAGATGATATCAAATCAGATTTTACAAAGTACAATTGATGGAATTAAAAATATTGCAAGAGTGGAATTAAGCGTTTTCGATATAGACGGAAAATTGCTTACCACAACATTTTCAGATGCGGTTGACTATGAGAATTTTGTGAGCACATTTGCAGAGTCAGATGCGGACAATCAGGAATCAAGAGGCTGTCAGCTGTTTAAAGTGAATGATGAGGGACGGTTAGAGTATATTTTATTAGTCAAAGGTATTGGAAATGATGTCTATATGGTTGGTAAGATGGCAGTGTTCCAGCTGCAGAATCTTATCGTGGCATATAAAGAAAGATTTGATAAAGACAATTTTATAAAAAATCTTCTTCTGGATAATCTTTTGCTTGTAGATATCTATAACAGGGCAAAGAAGCTTCATATCGAGCTGAATGCCAAAAGAATCGTATTTATTGTTGAGACAAAGAATGAGAAGGATAATGGAGCATTAGAGACGATTCGTACACTGTTTGTGGCAAAATCAAAAGATTTTATTACGGCTGTGGATGAAAAAAATATTATTATTGTAAAGGAACTTGCACCTAATGAAACATACGAAGACATGGAGAAGGTTGCAAGAACTGTGCTTGATATGCTGAATACAGAGGCTATGTCATCAGCCAGAATAGCATATGGTACCATTATTAATGAGATTAAGGAAGTATCAAAGTCTTATAAAGAAGCAAAGATGGCATTGGATGTAGGAAAAATTTTCTACAGCGAGAAGTCGGTGATTCCATACAACAATCTGGGAATCGGACGTCTGATTTATCAGCTTCCATTGCCGCTTTGTAAAATGTTTATCAAAGAAATTCTGGATGGAAAGTCTCCGGATGATTTTGATGAGGAAACTTTATCCACCATCAATAAATTTTTTGAGAATAGCCTGAATGTATCGGAAACTTCGAGACAACTGTATATTCATAGAAATACACTTGTATACCGTCTGGATAAATTAGAGAAGAGTACAGGGCTTGATTTGCGTAAATTTGAAGATGCTATTACATTCAAGATTGCATTGATGGTAGTCAAGTATATGAAGTACATGGAGAGCATTGACTATTAAGAAAAAAGCGTAAAACGCTGGAATGAGAGGTTGACATGATTGATTTGGAAAATGTCAGTAAGACATATTCAGCAGGAGCTCCTGCGGTAAGTGACATTAACCTTCATATAGAACAGGGAGAATTTGTCTTCATTGTAGGAAATTCAGGAGCAGGAAAATCTACGCTGATTAAGCTGATGCTTAAGGAACTGGAACCTACTACAGGAAGAATTGTGATTAATAATAAGGATTTAAAAAAGATTAAGCACCGGAAAATACATCTTCTGAGGAGGGATATCGGAGTTGTATTTCAGGATTTCCGTCTGCTGAAAGATAGAAATGTTTATGAAAATGTTGCATTTGCACAGAGAGTAGTGGAGGTTCCAAACCGAATTATCAGAAGAAAGGTGCCGGCCATGCTTTCTATGGTAGGACTTGCAGAAAAATATAAGTCTTTTCCGAAAGAATTATCGGGAGGAGAACAGCAGAGAGTAGCTCTGGCCAGGGCATTGGTCAATAATCCTCCTATTTTACTGGCAGATGAGCCTACGGGTAATCTGGACCCGAAGAATTCATGGGAGATTATGAAACTGTTAGAGGAGATTAATAACAGAGGAACAACAGTCATTGTAGTTACTCACAATAGCGAGATTGTGGATGCAATGCAGAAAAGAGTCGTTACTATCCATAAGGGCGTGATAGTCAGCGACGAAAAGTCAGGGGGATATCTCTATGAAGATTAGTACATGGCTTTACAGTATTCGTCAGGGTATTGTAAATATTAAGCGAAATAAATTATTTTCACTGGCTTCCATTGCAACGATTTCTATCTGTATTTTTCTGATTGGTTTATTTTATGCGGTTTTTGTCAATATTAATCATATGATTAATGAGGCGGAGGAACAGATTAGTATTACTGTGTTCTTTAAAGCCGGGATTACGGATGAAGAAATCAATAATTTAAAAGAACAGATTGAAAAACGCGCGGAAGTAAAAGAAGTAGTATTTACTTCGGCAGAAGATGCGTGGGAAGAATTTAAACAGACTTATTTTGGAGAACATATGGATTTGGCAGAGGGATTTAAGGACGACAATCCATTGGCAAATTCCGCATCTTTTGAAATTTTTCTGAATGATATTTCCATGCAGAATGTGCTGGTATCCTATCTTAACGGACTGGAGGACCAGGGAATTCGTCAGGTAAATGCAGCGGAAAACACAGCATCCACGATAAGTGAGTTTGGAAAATTAGTCGGATATGTTTCTGTGGCATTGATTGCAATCCTTTTTGCGGTGGCAGTCTTTTTGATTAGTAATACCATTACGATGGGTATTACGGTGCGAAGAGAAGAAATTGGTATTATGAAATTGATGGGAGCATCGGACATTTTTGTGCGTGCCCCATTTATGGTGGAAGGCCTGATGATTGGACTGTTAGGTGCAATCATTCCGCTGGTGGTATTGTTTTTGCTGTATCAGAGAGTTGTTGTATACATTCTGGCACAGTTCCAGCAGTTATCATCTTTCACTGTATTCCTTTCAGAAGGACAGGTATTTAAAATACTGGCACCGGTGGCATTAATCGTCGGTGCGGGAATTGGTCTGATTGGAAGTATGATTACCATGAGGAAACACTTGAAAGTATAACGGAGATTTATTATGCAAAAGAAATTTAAAAATTACATTTCTGTAGCCGGAATCACAGCAGTTATGGCTGCTATGGTGGTATCAAGACTGCTGACATCTTATGGAGATGTGGAAAGTGAGAAAGAGAGCTTAAATGCACTGCAGAATGAGAAATCAGATGCGGAAAATATTCTTGCGGAACTGGAAGCACAAAAAAGCAATGGTGAGGCATATCTGGAAGAACTTGATGCAAAAGTATCAGAGATTGCAGATAAAATCTATGGGATACAGCAGCAGATAGATCAGAAAAATCAGGAGATTTCTACAACGCAGGAGTTGGTTGCAAAGACAGAAGAAGAAATCAATGAACAGTATGCAGCCATGAAGCTGCGTATCCAGTATATGTATGAAAATGGAAATGCAAGTTATATTTCTATGATTCTTGATTCAAAAAGTATTGGTGATTTCCTGAACCGGGCAGAATATATCAGCGAACTGACTTCTTATGACAGACAGATGTTAAATGAGCTTCAGGCGAAAAAGAACGAGAATGAAGCGGCAAAAGCCAGTCTGACAGCCCAGCTTGCAGATTTGCAGGTGCTTCAGGAAGAAGCAGAGGCAGAACGTGCTGCCACAGAACAGCTGATAGCAGCGAAAAATCAGGAAATAGAAGAAATGAATGCTTCTATTGCAGAGGCCGAGAATCAGATTCTTAGCCTGGATCAGGATATACAGGCCCAGCAGGAGCTGGTAGCGGAGATGGAATCTATCGAAGCGAGAAGAAAAGCGGAAGAAGAATCCAGAAGAGCGGAGGAAGAATCCAGGAAGGCTGCTCAGGCTGCTCAGGCAAATCAGGAAAATGCCACTGAAAATACACAGAATAATGTGGCGTCAGGAAAATATATATGGCCGTTGGCAAATTATCGCACGATTACGTCTTATTTTGGATATCGCGACAATCCGTTTGGCAATGGTCCGACAGAGTTTCATAACGGAATCGATATTGCTGCACCGACAGGCACACCGATTATGGCAGTGGCAAGCGGGCAGGTAGCATGGTCTTATTACAGTTCTTCTGCAGGAAACTGGATAGGAATAGATCATGGAAATGGAACATATTCTGTATATATGCATATGTCTTCCAGAATTGCTCAGGAAGGTGATTATGTAACCGGAGGACAGGTCATTGGTCTTGTAGGAAGTACTGGAAGGTCCTCTGGTCCGCATCTTCATTTGAGTATTCGATTAAACGGAAAGTATGTGGATCCATTAAATTATGTTTCCCCATAAAATATTAGTTAGGAGTTAAGATGGATAATGATGAAATAAAGAGCAGTCAAAAAACAGGCGAAAGCGGTTTTATGAAAGGATTGCTGACAGGAATTCTTTTTTGTGCGTTGGTCGCACTGATTATTTTATTTGTTGTAAAAGGTTCTTCTGATTCGAAGAAAGAAAAGAATGCATATTTGGAAAGCACTTCCACAGATGCCAAGGTCAGTCTCGATGACATTGAAGATAAGATGGAATATTTGCAGGATCTTATAGATCAGTATTATTACTATGGTGATGAGACAGATATGAATGAAGTCGCTGATGAAGTGTATAAAGCATATATCAGTGGATTACAGGATAAGTATTCTGCTTATTATACCAAGGAAGAAATGGAAAAAATGGTGGAGAGCGTCAGCGGTTCTTACTGTGGTATCGGTGCTGTAGTGACAGAGAATGAAGAAAGTGAAGTCGTGATTATTTTGCCTTATGAAGGGGCACCGGCGGCAGAGGCAGGATTGCAGCCGGGAGATGTAGTGCTTAGCATAGACGGTACTTCCCTGACGGATATGAGTCTTGATGAGGCGGTCTCTCTTGTGCGGGGAAAAGAGGGAACTACTGCAATTTTCACGATAAGAAGAGATGATCAGGAATTCGACGTATCGATAGAAAGAAAACAAGTAGACATACCTACTGTCAGCAGTGAGCTGTTGGATGGAAATATTGGATATGTTGTTATTTCAAGTTTTGATCTGACTACACCGGCTCAGTATACAGAGGCGATAGAACAGTTACTGGATCAGGGAGCCCAGGGCATTATATTTGATGTAAGAAATAACGGCGGTGGTGCCTTAGATGCTGTAACGGAGATGCTGGATTATCTGTTACCGGAAGAACTGATCGTATATATGGAAGATAAATACGGAAACAGAAAGAATTATTATGCTGAGGATGGCTGTATGGATGAAACGATTCCTATAGCAGTGCTGATCAATGAAAATACTGCCAGTGCGTCTGAATTATTTGCCGGTGCATTGCAGGATTATGAGAGAGCCAGAATATTTGGAACCAAATCGTATGGTAAAGGGGTTGTTCAGAATGTAATTCCTCTCAGTGATGGAAGTGGTCTCAAACTGACAGTTTCCATGTATTTCACACCGTTGGGAAGAAATTTCAATCATAATGGAATCGATCCGGATGTGGAGGTGGAATTGCCACAGGAGGATACGGCTTATGATGAATATGGTTATCTGAAGGAAGAATGTGATACACAGTTGAATGCAGCGAAGGAATATATCCGGGAAGAACTGGACAAATAAGATGAGAAAGGAACAGGCATGACAATAAAGGAACAGGCAGCAAGGATAAAATTAGACAGCTCTAAGATGGCTGCAACTACCATAGAAGAGAGAAATAATGCTTTGGAAGAAATCATTTGTGCATTATTGGCACACAAGGATGAAATCCTTCAGGCAAACGAACAGGATTTGAATGCTGCAGAGGCAGACGGTATCGATGCACCTGTGCTGAAGCGTTTAAAATTTAACGAAGATAAGCTTAATGATGTGATCAAAGGAATCCGGGATCTGATTGCACTCCCGGATCCCCTTGGAAAAGTACAGATGAAGCGCGAGTTAGACGAAGACCTGCTGATGATAAGAGAGACTTGTCCGATAGGTGTCATTGGGGTTATTTTTGAAGCCAGACCGGATGCTATGGTACAGATTGCCTCTCTTTGCCTGAAGAGCGGAAATTGTCCTATATTAAAAGGTGGCAGTGAAGCTGTCAATACAAACAGAATATTATTTAAAACGATTTATGATGCAGCGGTGTCTTCTGGAATGCCAGAGAATTGTATGATGCAGGTAGAGGCAAGAAGTGAAATCACAGAGCTTCTGGAATGCGATGAATCCGTGGATTTACTGATTCCGAGAGGTTCAAATGCTTTTGTACAGTATATTATGAATCATACAAGGATTCCGGTGATGGGGCATGCAGACGGAATCTGTCATATTTATGTTGATAAAGATATGGAGCTTTCTAAGGCTGTAAATGTCATCATAGATTCTAAAACACAATACACGGCAGTATGTAATGCTACAGAGACACTGCTTGTGCATAAGGATGCAGCCAGAGAACTTCTGCCTGTGCTGAATGAAGCATTTCGAAAGAAAAACGTGGAAGTGCGGGGAACAGATGAAGTTCGGGATATCATTAGTTGCGAATCAGCCACAGAAGAAGATTTTAAAACGGAGTATCTTGATTTGATTATTTCGGTTAAGATTGTGGATAATATGGAGGAAGCAGTGGAACATATTAATAAATATGGTTCACATCACACAGATTGCATTATTACGGAAAATGAGGAGGCAGCCCGTGAGTTTATGCAATATGTGGATTCGGCAGGGGTATACCAGAACTGTTCCACACGTTTTGCGGATGGTTATCGCTATGGATTTGGAGCGGAAGTAGGTATCAGCACAGGTAAGCTTCATGCAAGAGGGCCTGTGGGGCTGGAAGGCTTATGTACATATAAATATAAAATGTTTGGGAATGGAAATATTGTGGCTGACTATGCAGAAGGAAGAAAACAGTTCCATTTTAAAGATTTAATATAGCATCGAAAAGGTCGTGTGCAGATTGCGAGGCACACGACCTTTCTTATATGCGCTTTGTGCAAAAGAATGTCGAAGACACTTTGTTCTGCGAAAGATACGGAGGGATAATGTAATTATGAAGGAGAAGCATATATTACGGGATAATAAAAAATACACGATATTAGATTATTTGAGGATTCCGATGGCAGCCTGTCCGGGCTGTACATTGATTATTGGAATTAACCGCATTATATCTGCGTTTATTCCGTCGATTGTTGTGCTTATTACAGCAATGTTTATTGATACGGCAGTGGGAGTGTTTAATGGGGTAAATGATTTTGAAGATATTTATGTGCCCATTATATTATATGTGATTGTAACTATTTTCACTAATCTGAACTATACACTGATTTACGGATTTATTAATATACGTTATGATATGGCGATTTATCATCATGTCAGAGCAGCACTGGCAGAAAAGCGGGGCAGATTAGAGTATAAACATATTGAGGATAATGAGACTTGGAATCTGATTTCAAGAACATGTGATAATGCACTGGTGGGCATAGCAATTGGGATGAATAATGTTTTTGATATATTGGAATTATTTATTTCTGTTTTGTCTATACTGGCTATTTTAATGTCTCAGGTATGGTGGGCCGCACTGGCTATTTTGGCAGTAGCAGTTCCTCTGATTTTCATAGCTATCAGAGGAGGAAAGGAAGTATATGATGCTGGCCGGGAAGTGCAAAAGCATGTCCGATTGTCGAATTATTATCATGATGTATTGACAAAAAGAGATTACATTGAAGAACGGTCTCTGTTTGGCTATAGCCCTCATATCAATGATAGATGGTATGAGAAATATGAGGCGGCAAGGAAAAAGATTTTAAAGGCCGATATTAGAAATCAGATTAAAATGAGAATTTCAAGTGTGGCTACTCTTGTGGTTGCCATTGTTATTATTGCAATTCTTTTGATTCCTACCTTAAAAGGTAAAATTACTTTGGGTATATTTATTGCATTAGTGAATGCAACATTTGAAATTGTGCAAATGATGTCATGGCGTCTTTCCTATGTGGCAAGAACCTTTGCGGAAAAGCAGGAGTATTTAAAGGATTTGACAAAATTCATGGCATTAAGCGAGGAAGAGGGAGCGATGGAAGAACCGGAAGTTTCCAAGGATTTTTCTTTTGAGAGTATTGAATTTCGGGATGTGTCTTTTCGGTATCCGGGAACTGAAAAATATATACTAAAGAATTTTACCATGAAACTGTTCAAAAATAAGCATTATGCTTTTGTTGGGGTGAATGGTGCCGGAAAAACTACAATCACAAAACTTCTTACAGGTATGTATCGGAATTATGAGGGTGATATTTTTATTAATAATAAAAATCTGAGAGAGTATAGACTGCCTGAACTGAAAGCAATTTTTTCCGTAGTGTATCAGGATTTTGCTAAATATCAGGTGAAGGCGGAGGATAATATTATTATGGGAGATATCCGTGAATTGAATAAAAAGCTTGCTGGACAAAGCTATGATACAAAACGAAGAGAACTGATTTTGAGAGAGATTGATTTGGAGAAGGTCATGGATAAGCTTCCGGAAGGTATGGATACCTATCTTGGAAAAATCAAAGAAGAAGGTGTGGATTTGTCGGGTGGAGAATGGCAGAGAGTGGCTGTAGCAAGATCTTTGTATAGTTCTGCAACCGTGCGTATACTGGATGAGCCTACCGCAGCACTTGATCCGGTGGCAGAGAGCAATGTATATAAAATGTTTGGTCGTATCAGTAAAGGAAAGACAAGCATATTTATCACCCACAGACTGGGAGCTGCGAGATTGGCAGACGAAATCGTAGTCGTAGATGGGGGCAAAGTTGCCGAGATGGGAAATCATCAGGAACTTATGGCACAGAATGGTATCTATGCGGAAATGTTTGAGAGCCAGAAGAGTTGGTATGAGGGAGAGGAGGTTTTTGTATCATGAAACAGTCAAAGAAAAAAATTAGTATGGGACACATGATATGCGTGATAGTGCCGAAATGTATTAAAGCTTCTCCAACTTTATGGCTTGCAATGATTTGTACAGATATCTGTTATTCTCTGGTAACGGTTCTGATTGTTCGGTTATTACAGGGATTCTTTGATAATGTGGCAGGTGCGCTGAATGGAAAAGTGGCTATAAATACAGTAATTAGCTCTATGCTTTTGCTGGCTTTTTTTAAGCTTCTGGATCAGGTTTTAAATGCAATGTCTAATATGGTGCCGGGAATATACTGGCAAAAAGCAAATGGAATATTAAAATACGAGCTGCATGAAAAAGTAAGCCGTTTAAAACCTATCTGTTTTGAGGATACGGTAAAGCTTGACCATATTAATAAAGCTGATCAGGGATGCAGTAATGCCATAAACTTTGTATGTAAGCTGGGATATATTTTCACATATTATGGTGTCTATATTGTTGCCATGTTTTTCTATCTGTTTTTTCTGAATAAAGTACTGGCATTTGCTATTCTGTTAATCTTTATTCCGAATGCAATCAGTCAGTATATCAGGCTGAGAATGTTTGATAAAGCGGAAGACGAATCTGCACCTGTGAGACGGCAATACGATTATTATGAAGAATGTATGGTCAGCCGGGAATATTATAAAGAAACAAGACTTTTAGGAGCATTTCATTATTTTAAGAAGTTATATCTGGATGCGTTGGATAAGCTTCAGGAAATTAAATTTCACGCAGCATTCCGCTCTGGTATGCTGGATTTGGGCTTAAGTATCATTACAATTGTAGGATATGGAAGTGTGCTGTTTTTATTGTTTTATTGTCTGCTTCAGGGAGATATTTCTGTAGGGGCTTTTGCTGCAGTATTTGCATCCGTGGAACAACTATATGGAATGATGGAGTCCATGATGCGGTATTCAGTAGGAGGAATGGCACAAGAGTATGGGACAATCAGCAATTATCTTAATTTTCTCGAATTGGAAGAAGATCAGGGAAAACATTATGAGCCGTCGGAACAGGTAGAGATTGAGCTTGAAAATGTATCCTTTGCATATCCTTGTGATCCCGGGGAAATCGGAGCAGTTGCCGGAAGAAGATTCCGTTATGATCATTATGGAAATTTGATGGATAGCGATCTTTTAAAAGATGTGGAGGAAAAGAAGCCGGAAGAGAAGAAAATTAAGTATGCATTAAAGGATTGCAATCTCTGCATAAAAAAAGGAGAAACAGTAGCTATCGTAGGAGAGAATGGATCGGGAAAATCTACGATTATCCGGTTAATCACCGGATTATATGCACCTCTTAAGGGAGAAATCAAATATAATGGGGAAAACATCGAAGAATATAAAAAGGCGGATCTATATGGAAAGACTTCAGCCGTATTTCAGAAGTATCAGAGATATCAGATGACTTTAAGGGAAAATATCTGTATCAGCAGTATGAATCGACTTCAGGAGGGAGAAAATCCTGCAACACTGGATCAAATCAGCAGACAGGCTGGTATCGCCATGGATAAACAGACTTATCCAGGAGGCTATGATACAATGTTGTCCAGGGAATTTGAAGGTGTGGATTTATCGGGTGGACAATGGCAGAGAATTGCTATTGGCCGGGCTTTTTATAAGCAACATGGATTGATTGTTCTGGATGAACCTACCTCGGCGATTGATCCTTATGAAGAGGCGCGTATCTATAATCAGTTTGCAGAAATATCGAAGGACAAGACCTCTATCATTGTCACTCATCGCTTAGGTTCTGTAAAACTTGCAGATCGGATTGTAGTTATGAAAGAGGGACAGATTGTTCAGACAGGCACTCATGCTGAATTAATGAAGGATACAAACGGGGAATATGTAAGACTCTATCAGGCACAGGAACAATGGTATAATTGAAGCCAGAGGTGTTTGAAAAACTTTTTCCCGGAAAATGCAGTTGAGTTTTTAATTAAGGCAATTTTGCTTGAGAATGGAATCCCATATGATAAGTCACATGATATAAGGTATTTGCTTGTCCTGCTGGAAGAAATACCATTCACATTTGAGAAGCAAGAGGCGTTAGAATTATTGGCAAGCACAATAACTGACTGGGAAGAAAGCAGTCGATATGGTAAAGGTGTCAGGACTACAGTACAGACAATTCAAAGAGTCCATAACATTTATGAAAGTATGAATCAGGCTTTCATAAAAACGCAGGAGAAGAATAATGCGGAGGATGGAGATTGAGTTACAGCACCTTTATGACATTGAAATAGGGCTACCGCAATCCCACTGGCTTTAGACGGTGGGTTAAGGTAGCCAAAAGTGGTAGCTTGTGCTATGCTTACATTATGGGAACATGGAAATCAAAAAACAGACACAAGTATTTGTTACAGTATCATATTATTT
>JAXFDY010000172.1:0-3710 GCA_034172985.1 Lachnospiraceae bacterium | reverse complement strand
TAAATTAAGTCTAAATATGCAGCCATTAATTTGAGCGTGTTTCTAAGCCCATTTATATGTGTGCGTTCCATACCATGTGAAGCGTGAACGCCAGGGCCAATCAGAGCTGCACGTGTGTCATAACCAGCTTTCCAGAGCGCGGAAGCGTCGGAAGTATAACGCGGATAAATATCGGTGACCGCGTCAATACCATGGCGCTCGGACAAACGAATAAGTCGATCGGTCATGTCATAATCATAAGGTCCAAGGCTGTCTTTAGCGCAGATGGATACTTGTTCTTCAGTACAAGTTAAGTCAGATCCTACACAACCCATATCTACAACCAGAAGTTCTTTGATATCTGTCGGAAGTGTCGCCCCGCCATATCCAATCTCTTCATGCGTAGAGAAACATAAATATGTTTTCTGAGCAGGTTTTAAGTTTTCTTCTTTCATTATTTTAAGAAGAGTAATTAAAAGAGAAGCGCAGGCTTTGTCATCAATAAATCTTGATTTCAAAAATCCACTTGAAGTAAACGTGGTTTTCGGGTCATAGCAGACAAAATCGCCAGGTCTGATGCCAAGAGCCAGAACTTCTTCTTTGTTATGAACAAGTTCGTCAATCCGTACCATCAGATTATATTCATCTCTGGCACGAGAAGAAGCATCCGGAAATACATGGATTGCCGGAGAGAGTGAAAGAATCGTTCCGGTATACACTTTTCCCTGATGCGTGTGAATTCTGCAGTACTCTCCATCCAGTGTAGGAAGAATCGGTGATCCTACAGGTGTGATCATTAAATAACCTTCCGACGTGATAGAACGAACCATTAGTCCTAATGTATCAACATGAGCGGATAAAGCGACAGGAGCTGATGAATCAATCCCATCTACTGTCACGATAACATTACCGATGTTGTTGCGATACGCAGGATATCCCAGTTTGTTTACTAAGTTTAAAATATAATCTGTAACGTCAGTGGTAAATCCACTGGTGCTATCAATTCCAAAAAGGTTGATGACTGTTTTTATGGTGTAGTCATCATATTGTTGAAAATTCATAATAAAACCTCCAGATCGAAAAAAAATTATTGCATTTACCAATGTTCTATGATATATTGAGAAGGCAAAAGTATACTGTCGACAATATATAATAAACCAAAAACAATGTCAAGCCGTAAAAATATACAAAATTGTTTAGCAGGAAGGGGATTTTGCGGCAGAGGAATGGAGGAAAAGACATGGATAGTCTTATTACAAGCACGCAGGGATTGCTGTTTATCATTTTATTGATGGTAGCATTCTCACTCTGGCTTCAGAAATTTAAAGTATTTAAGTCACTTGGTCCGGTATTAACGGTCGTAGTTATCGGTATTATACTCTCTAATACGCACATTGTTCCGATTTCGCATGATTTGTATGGTTCAATCTCTACCTATTGTGTGCAGGCGGGTATTTCGATCTGTTTGTTGAGTATGAATGTTACGGAGCTTAAGAAATTGAACAGACAGCCGGTTATTGCTCTGGTTTCTGCAATTGCTTCTGTATGTGCTGTTGCTATTGGTCTGGGTATTATCTTTGCACCGCATATGGTTGAAGGATGGAAATGTGCAGGTATGTTCGTAGGAACCTATACAGGTGGTACTCCGAACCTGACAGCTATTGCAACAGGCGTTGACTGCTCAAGAGAGACACTCGCAGCTGCAAACGCAGCAGACTATGTAGTATCTACACCTTTAATGGTAGCAATGTTTGCAGCACCGGCATTTTTCAAGGCTTCTAAGAAATGGAATAAGTTATGGCCATATTCATTTACGCAGGAAGAGCTGGAAGAAGGTGGGTCAGAACATCTTATGGCTGACAAAGAATGGTCTATCAAAGATATTGCATGGCTTCTCACAATTGGTTTCGGTGTGGCATTTGTTACAACAGCAGTTGCACAGAGAATCTTCCCGGATACATTCTGGAAAGCAGGAAGACTTCTTTTGGTTACAACCGTTTCTATTTGCCTTGCACAGCTTAAACCGGTTAAGAAACTTCGTGGTAATCTTGACCTTGGACTTTTTATTTCACTGTGCTTCCTTGCAACAATCGGATTCGCAGTTGACATTAAACAGTTTATCGGTTCTGCGTTTATCATGACATTATATGTATTCCTTATGCTGATTGGATGTACATTGTTACATTTTATCATCTGCAGAATCTTTAAAATCAAATATGAATATGTTCTGCTTTCTATGGTTGGATGTATCGTGGATGGGCCGACAGCATCCCTGACAGCAGCCGGAGGTGGATGGAAATCTCTGATTAACGTAGGTCTTATTATGGGAGTTATAGCTGGGGCGTGCGGAAACTACGCAGGTATTTTTGTCGCATATGCCGTGAAAGCAATTTGTGGTTTGTAAATCTCAAACAGATTTTCTGAAATATGCATTAAAATGTTTCTGGAAGACGTTCCTCTATTGATTTTAAGATTTTTGAATGGTATTATTGAATACACGAGGAGAAAATCAAGGAAAAGGTATTGATATGGGGAAGATTGTTTTTAAAACGTTGCGGGAAAATGTTGCAGATGAGATCCGAATGAAAATCTTAAATCAAGAATTGGCTCCGGGAATGCGAATTATTGAGCAGAGCCTATCGGAAGAACTTGGCGTGAGCCGTGCACCAATTAGAGAGGCGTTAAGGCAATTGGAGCAGGAAGGCGTAGTAGAGTATGAGCGAAATGTTGGGTGTTCTGTAAAAAAGATTACATTGGAAGACATTTATGAAATATATTTACTTCGTTCCACATACGAAGTAATTGCCGTAAAGTCATTTGAGGGGAATTTTACGGATGAAGATTTAGCGAAGATGGAAGCAATTCTGGAAATGATGAAGCATTTAGAAGAGGGTAACGTTGGGGAAGTCGTTAACTGTGATAATATGTTTCATCGGGTAATCCTTGAGAGAACGGAATTGACACGAGTACTTAAAGCGTGGACGGAGCTGAACTATGGTAATCTTATCTGTTTTTATATGGGAAATTCAGATAAGAAGAAAATAGTTGAAAGACAATACACCATTCACAAAAGTTTACTGGATATTTGTATAACGCGGGACGAGAAAGCGATCTGCGAAGCGATTTCAGAGCATTATATGAAAACGGTAAGACGTTTGATGCAGGAACAGAAAATGGATGAACAAGGATTCAAATTTAGAATAAAATAGTAAATAAAAGCTGCCGATCGTTATGAACGGCAGCTTTTTGTGTATGGATGACTGACTTATTTGGTATGTGATTGAGAAGTAATAGCTATTGGATAAATAATTCAGGTATAGTTAAAATAATATAACTTATATATTGATATATGTATTTGCTATGAATTCGTTTTTGAAGATAACGGAATGGGGATGAGTGAAGAATTCATGGAGAAGATTTTTGAACCGTTCACCCGAGCAGAAGATGGATGCGTAAATAAAATACAGGGGACCGGTCTTGGCATGCCGATCATAATCATCTCTGCCTATGACTGGTCGGATATTGAGCAGGAGGCCAGAGCAGCCGGTGCAAATGCATTTATCAGTAAGCCGCTGTTCCGCTCCAGACTGGCAAAAACGTTCAATACTCTTGTAGGAGACGAGAAAGCACAAGAACCGAATATACCGTTTGTTGATCTGAAAAATATGGATCTGACAGGCCGCCGCGCGTTGCTGGTAGAAGATAATGAACTGAACGCAGAAATTGCAACA
>JAXFDY010000130.1:0-41341 GCA_034172985.1 Lachnospiraceae bacterium | reverse complement strand
GTCCTCTCCCCAAAGAGTTTCGCAAACGCCTAATCAATATGTATTAGAAAGGAGTAACTCATGTCTTATCTAAAATATCTTTCAGCACTTTGCTTTTTTTTCGCCATTTTTTCCGAATTTCTGGACTGGCTCTGGCTGAATAAATTATATCGTGCAGCACAGAATATGCAGGCGGTCAGCCACAAGCTTTTAAAACAGATTCTTTTACGCTTTACAAATTGTGCCAAACTGAATATTCCCATTGTAAATACTTCTGCTTTTGTAAAACGTTATCTGGAAAATTATACCTTTTTGGGTTTCCATTGCGGATTTTTCAAAGAATTAGGAACCTTTTTTTCCATGCTGGGCGTAGGTTTTTCACTCCTTGGAATCTATTTATATTCAGATACCTTTTATCAATACGGAGTATTCACCGTTTTATGTTCTATTATTTATGCTTTCTTCTGCCAATTTATGAATCATGAAAAGCAGACTGGAAACATCGTGACTCTTATTACTGATTATCTCGATAATACCTTATGTCACAGAATTACACCCCAAATCACCAAGCGCGAACCGGAATCTCCTGCTGCAGCCACTCAAGAGCCTATCCACCAACCCACTCCACCAAAAAGCAATTCTATTTCCCGGGAAAATGAAGACGTTATTTTTTCTGTAATTAACGATTTCCTCATTTGATTTTTATACATTATGTGGTATAATTTATAGTATCATAATCTTGTTGATTTAATAAAATTACATAGCAAAGGAGATTTAATATGGCAAAAGTAACATTTGATTATTCAAAAGCATCTGACTTTATCTCAAAGGACGAAATAAACAGCATGAAAAAGCTGGCGTTAGATGCCAAAGAAGTTTTAGTTTCAAAAACCGGTGCCGGTAATGATTTCTTAGGATGGATCGATCTTCCTGTCAACTACGATAAAGAGGAATTTGCAAATATCAAAGCTGCTGCAGCTAAGATTCAGCAGGATTCTGAAGTTCTTCTTGTAATCGGAATCGGAGGATCTTATCTTGGTGCAAGAGCTGCAATCGAATTCTTAAGACACAATTTTTACAATATGGTAGATAAAAACATCCGCAAAACTCCCGAGATTTATTTCGTGGGAAATAATATCAGCAGCACTTATGTAAAGCACTTGATGGATGTCATTGGTGACAGAGACTTTTCTATCAATATTATCTCCAAATCAGGTACAACCACGGAACCTGCTATCGCATTCCGCGTATTTAAGAAAATGTTAGAGGAGAAATACGGAAAAGCCGAAGCAGCAAAAAGAATTTATGCTACTACAGATAAGGCCAGAGGAGCATTAAAGAATCTTTCTACAGAAGAAGGATACCAGACCTTTGTTGTTCCTGATGATATCGGCGGAAGATTCTCTGTTCTTACAGCAGTAGGCCTTCTTCCTATCGCCGTAAGCGGTGCTGATCTGGACAAGCTGATGGAAGGTGCTGCAAGCGGAAGAAAACGTGCTTTAGAAAATGATTTTGAAGAAAACGACGCTTTGCTTTATGCCGCCATGAGAAATATCCTTCTCAGAAAAGGAAAGAACATTGAAATCGTAGCAAATTACGAACCGAGCCTTCACTATGTATCCGAGTGGTGGAAACAGCTTTATGGTGAAAGCGAAGGAAAAGATCAGAAAGGCATCTTCCCGGCTGCTGTAGACTTAACCACAGATCTTCATTCAATGGGACAGTTTATTCAGGACGGAGCAAGAATCATGTTTGAGACAGTGATTAATATCGAAACTCCTCAGTGTGAAGTTATGATTGAAGAAGAACCTGTAGATCTGGATGGATTAAATTATCTGGCCGGAAAATCCATGGATTTTGTAAATAAGAGTGCCATGAACGGAACGATTCTTGCTCACACAGACGGAAATGTACCAAATCTTATGGTAAATGTACCTGAGCAGAACGAATTCTATCTTGGAGAATTATTCTACTTCTTTGAGTTTGCCTGCGGTGTATCCGGATATTTACTTGGTGTAAATCCATTTAACCAGCCTGGCGTAGAAAGCTACAAGAAAAATATGTTTGCTCTTCTCGGCAAACCAGGTTACGAAAAAGAAAGAGAAGTTTTATTAAAAAGATTAGAGTCATAATATAAAATCCAAAAGGAGCAGGAATGTGGAAATACCAACATTCCTGCTCTTTCACTTTATTATTCTTTAAAATATTTTTCAATGGCTCTTGCAACTCCATCCTCATCACAGGATGACGTAATATCTTTTGCCACTCTTTTTACTTCTTCACAGGCATTTTCCATTGCAATCCCCATTCCTGCATATGCAATCATGGTTACATCATTTCCACCATCCCCGCAAGCTACCAGTTCTTCTCCGGACAATCCCAGAGTTCCCAACAGATAATCCAGAGATTTTGCCTTGTCTATTCCTAACGGCACAATCTCTATAAAGAAAGGTTCTGACTGAAAGATATTCAGCCTGCCTCGAAATTGTTCTGCCATTTTCGAAACATATTCCTTCAATACTTCCGGTTTTCCCACAATCAGAAATTTATTTACAGGAGAAACCACTGCTTCTTTTAAGCTGGCAACTTTTTTTACCGGCATTTTCACAACTCGGGATTCCAATAAAACATATTCATTTTCCGGCATTTCTGTAATAATTGCATCCCTTTCATATGTCAGGATAGCCGCTGTCGGAATACCCGTTGCATACTCAATAATTTCGGTATTATATTCCATCGGAACTGTATTATTATATACTGTTTCACCTGTTTTATATTCTGTAATTTTACCACCATTATACGACAGCACATATCCCCCATGAACATCCATGCCGATGGCCTTTGCCACATGGGCGATTCCCTGTTCCGGTCTTCCCGAAGCTATCATAACCGGAATTCCGGCATTCTGAAGCGTTTGTATCCCTTCTAATACCTTCGGTGTCACCTGCTTTTTTGTGTTTAATAATGTTCCATCTATATCCAGTGCCAACGCCTTATATTTTTTCATTTTATTCTCCAACAAATTATTCAATCACATGCAGTGTAAGTACCTGAACTTCAGAACGATTTCCCTCCGTATCACTTACACTATAATTGAGCACATAATCACCCAATGTATTTGTGTCAACATTCTTTAATCCATTGATTACAATACGGTTTGACACAGCTTCTTTTTCATCATAAGTAGTCTGCACCATATCCAATGCCTCTACCGTAGAAAAACTTTCACCCAGATGAATCGTATAATCTGTATATTTCAGTTCTATCTGAGGAACTCCTGTCTGATTTACGACATCCTGGTTGATTTTAACAGGCTCTCCACTGCCACCTTCCTGATTTTTCGGCTGTGGTTCTGTCGTGTTTTCCACTTCTGTCTCAGACTCTGTAGTCTCCTCTTTCTCCTTTTTATCTCCATCAGTTTCCGTTTCCACATCAATAAACTGTCTGGTTCCGCTATAGTTCACTAATATACTCTGTTTAGAAATATTATTACTTTTATCCTGGGCAGCATATGTAACCTTGACCTGATTGCCATCTCCAAGTACCACCATATTTACAATTGATATTTTATCTGTTACATCACCGTCTTTTTCATCATATGCTGTAACCCCTGCCAGCAACTCTTTCACATCCATTTCATCAGTATAACATTCCACCAGTTCCTCTTCATGAATCGTAATGACCGGAGGCTCATTATCTGAAAGTACAACCGTGACAACACAGCCTGCAAATATCACTATAACACATACAATTAAGAGTAAATAAATTCTTTTACTTCCCATATGTTCTTCCTTCCCTTCAAATACTATTCTTCTCCATAAGAATTATAATTACCGTAGTATTTTCCGTAATATTTTCCATAATATTTTCCGTAGTATTTTCCGTAATATCCATTGCTTGCCATCGGCACTTTGTTCAGAACTGCACCTAATATCTTACAATCACACTTATCCAGCTGATTCTTCGTATTCTGAGCCAACTTTACACTGATTTCAGCATGAGAAACAACCATAATCGCACCATCACACTGCTGGGCAACGATTACACCATCAATAACGCTTCCTACCGGCGGAGTATCAAGAATAATATAATCATAACTATTCCGAAGGTTCTGCAAAAGTTTCTTAAATTTATTGCCACCTAATAATTCTGCAGGATTTGGCGGTACCGGACCTGCAAATATGACATGAAGATTCGGTACATTGGTTTCATAGGATACTTCATCATATTCGTTCAGACCAGAGAGGTAATGTGTAAGTCCTTTTAATGCACTCTTTATCTTGTAACGTCCTATCAATACAGATTTTCTAAGATCACAGTCCATAAACATGACCTTCTTTCCTGATTCTGCCATGGAAATAGCCAGATTAAATGCTACCGAAGACTTTCCTTCATTCGGAATATTACTTGTAATTGCTATTACCTTGATATCGCTTCCGCAAAGCTGTACATTTGTTCTAAGTCTTTTATACGCTTCATTAACCTGATTATCAAGCTTTGCCATTTTATTAATATTAATTGTAAGCATTTTCTTCTAACCTCCCGACTATTTCTTCGCTGTTCTCACTGTATTTCCTGATCTGGCTTTTTTCTTCTTTGTATTCTTAGCGCGCTTGTCGCCATCCCACTCGCTTTCACTCATAACCGGTATAGATGCGAGTGTACTCAATCCAAGATATCTCTCAATATCATCCGGAGACTTAATTGTATCATCTGTCAAATACCGGATTACAATCACTGCAATAGCAAGAATAATACCAAGCATACCGCCAATCATCATATTCTTAAATATGTTCGGTGATACCGGTGTGGAATTCAAGTCACCTTCTTCTACCACATTGACGTCTTCAATGTCCATAACTTCCTTAATCTTTACTGCACTGGCCTCTCTCACGGCATTTGCGATTTCTCTTGCTCTGTCCGGTGCTATATCTGTAATGGTAATCTTAATAAAACGGGTATCCGTTATATTCTCCACTGTTACCATTCCTGTCAGCTGTGCTACGGAAAAATCAAGATTCAGATCCGCAATTACCTGTTCCATAACTGAACGGCTGGTAATAAGTGTTGCATAGTCCTGTGTCATATAATTACTGGTAACGTAATCATTTGCATTCACCGTTGATTCTTCATTTTTGTTCATCACATAAATGGTTGTCTCTGACTGATACTTTGGAGTAATCAACAGTTTTGTTCCCAAAAATGCCAATCCGGCCATCAAAACTCCCACCAGCAAGATGATAACTAATCTGTCCAGAAGCAGAAACATAATTTCTTTCAAATCTATTTCTACTTCTTCATTCTGAATATTTACATTAGGTTCCATTATTTCATTCTTTCCTTTCCTCGTTAGATTCCATTATATATATTCATTATTCAGCATTTTTTTCGGATTATCATACAAAAGTTTCCGGGCTTTATCCTGTCCCAGTTTTTTCGCAAGATAAGCTGCACATTCTTCCATATAAGGTGCCCTTGTTCGATTAGAGTGGGCATCTGTTCCTATGAAATGTATCATATCCCTTTTCAAGAGCTTTAACAACAGACGCTTTACGGTTCCTCCCAATTTTCCTACCACGCTGGTGGCATTTGACTGAATATAGGCACCGCTCTCTATAATCTGCTCAATCATCTTTATATTTTTCAACAAATCAGGATACCTTTCAATATGTGCCAAAATCGGTGTATAACCTGCATTTTCAATCTTATACAGACTTTCAGCAATATAGGATACATCCGCCGACGGATGAAATTCTATCAACACATAATCTGTATCATTAATTGTGCTAATCACATTGTCCTGCAGCAAATCCATGATTTCTTCCCCGAAAAATATCTCTCTTCCGAAAAAGAACTCCATATCTGGAAATTTTTCTTCCATTCGTGCCACAAATAATCTATATTGATCATAGATTTCTTCCCTCGTTAGCTCAAACCTTCCTATCTTATAGTGCGGTGTAAGCACAATATGGCGTATTCCATTTTCATGTGCAATACGCAACATGTCCTCAGACATGGCTGTAGAAGGCGAACCATCATCTACATGAGGAAGAATATGACAATGAATATCATAATAATCATTACCCATTCAAATCACCATTTTCCCTATTTTATAACATGTACTTTGGGATTATAACACAAGTCGACATAAGAATGCAAGGAATTTAATAAGACATTCAGACATTTATAACAGAAAAAGAAATGCTCCCAGCAGGAATCGAACCTGCAACTGACCCTTAGGAGGGGTCTGTTATATCCATTTAACTATGAAAGCAAATCACAAATATATATTTTACCAAAGATATATTTTTTGTCAATCCTTAATCCACTGAAACCTTTGGCATTTTAAGATTACCCTGTAGCCAGATATTTCCCTTGAATCTCCTGCCTGCTTTCGGCTCTCCCATTAAGTCCATATCATTAATGCAGATATCCATCTTTATACCGTTATAACATAACTTTAACTTCCAGATTTTTTCTCCCGTATAGCCATTGGTCACCTCATGTACCTCCAAAATATCTGCAACTACCGAATATAAATCACATTCTATTCCATATGGCATAAAACAGGATTCCACGATTGAAAATACATCCTCTGTCCTAATGCGTTTTGAAACTTTTGTGTACATAGTCATATCCTGATATGCCAGGCTTTCCATCGCTTTCTCATCACCCTGTTTTGCTGCTGCCAGAAGCTTAATCCGTTTCTTCTGCTCTCTTTCTTTTCTCTGTACTTCCTGTTCCGTCGCTGCCATAGGCAGGAGAATGGTTCCCTGAAGAGATAATCCGGATAATGCTACCAAAACGGTTTCAGAAAGAAAATGATCCTCCTGACTGGTCAGCTCTCTATAATCAATTCCATTTTGCAAAAAGAATATGATATAAACTCCGCTTCTTAAATCTTCCAATGCACCGGTGTATACATTTCCATCAACACGTTCTTCCACATTCACAGAATCTTTCACCATAAACTCTGTACTTTCTACATATGGGAAACAATGTTCACACAATGCATCTTTTCCATCCAGAATGCCTGTCCAGATTAGTCCGATGCCATCTCCGTATGCTTTCGACATTTCAAAAACAGCATCCTGCTCTCCATCCGCAAAAACATGATATGCGTCCGGCTGGCTGCAGGCAGCTTCGTAAATCTTATTCAATTCTGCTCTTTTCCTGCAATTACTAAACCCAATTGCCCGCATATACCTGTTCATTTCTATTTCCATTCCTTCCATTTTTTTAGCAATTAGACGTTTAGGAAACGTCTATTAAAGCAATAATAAAATATTCTATTTATTACTTTACTGTTTGTCAATAGCATTTTTTTATGTTATACTAGTGTATAGTATGGAATTTCGGAGGTCTGCGCGATGAATCAGGAAAAAGATACCGCAAAAAAGAAAAAATTCAACTTCATTATTATATATATATTAGGTTTTATAATATCTGTTTTTTTTGAGTTTTATTGGATTAATTATTATCCTTATGACTATTTTATGCTGTTTGGAATAGGAATAATTCTCTGTATATTTGGGTATCTTTCTATAGACGGAATTCTTGACATGGTAAATAAAGCCTCTCTTAAGCGTGAAGAGCAGGCTGAGATGATGATAAAAGCCAGTAAAGCCATTTTTTTGACTGTAAAGAAAATGAATCCGGATGGAGGAGTGGACGGAGCCGATGCGCCAAAAGACATTAATACGCTGATCGATGATCTTGCCAAGGCAAATGAACGTCTCACCAAAGAAGTAGAAAATGCCATTTCTATTCAGGGGCTGGTACAGGATAGCAAAAAGATTGTACAGAATGTGCACGAAGTAATCAATGAAGGAAGTATTTTGGAAGCTGCCACCGATGAGCCGGACGTGAGCCAACAGGAAGAAACATCTGTCCCAGAAGCTTCTGAAGTTTCCGAAGAACAACAGAAACCTCAGCCACTAAGCGAAGATGAAGTCGCTTCCTTATTTGCCAATCTTTAAAAGGAGACAGAGCTTACAATGAATTACATAGTCTTAGACTTGGAATGGAATCAGCCTACCGCAGGAAAAAACAAAGAAGTAAAGCAGCTGCCTTTCGAAATCATAGAAATCGGTGCGGTAAAGTTAAATGACAGTTTTCAAATGTTGGATACGTTCCAAAGTATTGTACGTCCGGTTGTTTATCCTCATCTCAATCGTATTTCACAGGAAATCACAGGATTTGCACCGGAAGAGTTACAAAGTGGTCCCAAATTTTCGAAAGCATTTCAAAATTTTATCAAATGGTGCGGACCGGAGGAATTTCGTTTTTGTACCTGGGGGCCATTGGATCTTACAGAACTGCAGAGAAATATGCAGCATTATGGGATTCCTCTTTTTCAGGCTCCCGTATTTTTTTATGATATCCAGGAAATTTTCAGCATCTCCTGCGAAGATGGCATCAGCCGCCGCTCGTTAGAATATGCTGTGGAATTTTTTTATCTACAGAAACAACAGGATTTTCATCGTGCATTAAGTGATGCATATTATACCGCACAAATAATATCCCATATGAATAAAGAGGATATTCTTCAAAATTATACAATAGACACTTACCAGAAACCACGTTCTGCCAGCGAAGAAGTTCATATTACTTATGATACACATGAAAAATATGTATCCCGGGTTTTTTCTTCTAGATCAGCAGCTCTGGGGAATCCGGAAGTCAGCTCAATGAAATGCTTTAAATGTCAAAAACGGTTGCGAAAAAAAATTTACTGGTTTTCTGACAATTCCAAAAATTATTATGCCCTTGCATACTGTCCGGAACACGGCTATATCACAGGTAAACTTCGGATTAAAAAAACAGAAAACGACCACTGCTTTGTCATTAAAGAGCTTCGTCTGTCCAATCAGGAGGAGGTCACAAGTACTATGGAGAAACGAGAAGAGCACAAACGAAAAAAACGATTGCGAAATAGTCAGGCAAAAAAGACTTTAATGCTGATTCTGGCATTTATCTCTGTTCTTACTTCGCTTTTGTCTTTTTCCGGACCAGCTTATGCAGAAGAAACAAGCAATACCGTTACTGCCTGGCCTTCCGCACCGGAAGTATACGGAACCGCATCCATCCTGATTGATGCAGATTCCGGTGCCGTTTTATATGCAAAAAATGCTGACCAAAAACTGTATCCGGCCAGTATTACTAAAATCATGACCGGACTTCTGGCAATCGAAAATCTGAATATGAATGATACCATTACTTATACTGACGATATCCTGAATGCATTACCGGCAGATGCTGCCAAGCTTGGGCTGACAGCCGGTGAAACTACTACAATTCAGGATGCGCTCTACGCACTTATGTTAAGAAGTGCAAATGAAATTGCGATTGGTCTTGCGACCAAAGTTTCCGGTTCAGAAGCGGCTTTTACGGAATTAATGAATAACCGGGCACAGGAAGCAGGTGCATTGAATACACATTTTTCCAATGCTACCGGTCTGCATGACGAAAGTCATTATACAACAGCCTATGACATGGCAATGATTGCAAAATCTGCTATGTCCAATTCAGAATTTTCTGTTATCTGGGGAACAGAAAACTACACTCTCGCTGCCACAAATGTCAGCGAAGCATATCGTATCTGGAACCGTCATCCTTTGCTTCTGACCACCTCAGAATATTATTATTCTTACGCAGTGGGAGGAAAAACAGGCTACACAGATGAAGCAGGCAGGACACTTGTAACCGCCGCAGAAAAAGATGGCCTAACCTTAATCTGCGTGATTATGCAGTCGGATGTTGACCATATTTACTCAGATACTGAGTCTTTATTCGAGTATGGATTCACAAACTTCAGAAAAGTAAATATAGCAACAGAAGAAACCCGTTTCGGCTCTGGTGGGGGCAGTATTCCCGTGATTGAAAAATTATACGGAACTTCTTCCGATATATTTTCACTTTCCAATACCAGTATCACCATACCAAACCATGTTTCTCTCTCAGAAATTCCGTATACAATAGAATTTCTGGAGCATCCGGAGCAAAATGTCATTGCCTATATCACTTATGAATACAATGGCAACTACCTCGGCAAGGCATCGCTTATGATGAATCTTTCCAAACAGATTACAACAGGTCCTCAAAAGCAGGATACCGTACAGGACAGTGGTTCCTCCATCAAAGAAACCACTTCCATAAATATTTATCTTCTGGCCGGAAGTATCATCGGTGGGATTCTTTTAATTTTCATACTTATAAGAGTTTACTCTTACCAGCGTAAAATACGTGAGCGAAAAAAACGCCGAAATTACTATAAATAGAAAGATGAGGGTATTTACCTATGAGACTTAGAAATGTAAAAGGGTCAAGAGAAGCTATTGCTGAAAGCCCATATACCATTAATGAACCAGAAAATTTAAAAGGACAATGGAAAACACATTTTCAAAATAATCATCCGATTCACATTGAAGTTGGTATGGGCAAAGGACGTTTTATCACAGAACTTGCACTTAATAATCCTGATATCAACTATATTGGAATCGAGAAATATTCCAGCGTATTAGTGCGTGCTCTGGAAAAATTAGAGCAGCTTCCTATCAATAATCTGATATTTATTCGCATGGATGCAGAGAATATCTGTGACGTTTTTGATACAAACGAAGTAGACCGTATCTACCTGAATTTTTCGGACCCATGGCCAAAAGATCGTCATGCAAAACGCCGTCTGACTTCCAAAGAATTTTTCCGGCGTTATGATCAAATCCTGATTCCGGATGGTCAGGTGGAATTTAAGACAGATAACCGTGATTTATTTGAGTTTTCATTAGAAGAGATTCCTCTTGCCCAGTGGGAAGTGACAGCATATACTTACGATCTTCACCACGATGACAAAATGAACGAAGGAAACGTAATGACTGAATATGAAGAAAAGTTTTCTTCTATGGGAAATCCCATTCATAAACTGATTGCAAAAAGGAGCCGTTAAAACGGCTCCTTTAATTTTTATTTTTATTTAAATCCACGCATTCTGCTTCGAATCACCCTCATAGACGTTACTCTTACAGTTAACTCAATCCAGGCACCCTCACGGCACATGGGAGGTTTTACTTAGTGCTGCTCCATTCCTGACCTGACACGATTCATAAATTCCCATTGCGTAAGACCCAAACGTCAACGCCACTTATAAAAGGCAGCTCTACAAAAAGTTACCCTCCACAGAATATCACCCCTGCTAGAGCGGATTGCAGGTACAAGGCACCGCTATCTCCCCGGCTGCGTGGAAACTTTATGACTACCAAACTCCAACAGTATAACTTATTTCTAAATAATTGTCAAATCATTCTTCTGTATACATATGATTGACCGGATTTTTCCCTTTTCCTATAGAGAAGCTATGATCCACTGCACCCTTCACATACGTTTTTGCTTTTTTTATACTATCACTCAGATGATACCCCTTTGCCAGATTACATGCGATAGCCGCTGAAAGTGCACAGCTTTTTCCCATGGATTTTCCATCTCCCTCATAACTGCCCGGGATCCATATAATCTTTCCACTATCAAAAAGCATATCTCCCTTTTCCGTTATTTTATGCCCATCCCTAAAAAATATACCTTTCGAACCATATTTTTCAGAAATGATACCTGCAGCCGCACCCATATCCTCTATACTGTCAATTTTGATACCGCTCATCATCTCAGCTTCCGGAATACTGGGAATAATCAAAGCAGCCAGCGGTACCAGCTCCTTTAAAATAATTCTCTCTGCCATGTTTCCAACCAGTCTTCGTCCACTGCTGGACACAATATTCGTATCTAAAACTACGTTTTTAGCATGATAATGTTTGATTTTTTCTGCAATCATATCAATCAAATCATCATTTGATACCATTCCTATCTTAACTGCATCTGGAAATATATCTTCAAATACCGCTTCTAACTGTCTGCCAAGAAATTTTGGTGTGGATTCCTGTATATCATAGACTCCCGTCGTATTCTGAGCTGTCATTGATGTGATTGCTGAGGTTGCATATAATCCGTGTGCTGTGATAGTTTTGATATCTGCCTGAATACCTCCTGCACCGCCGCAATCGCTTCCTGCGATGGTAAGTACCGTTTTCATATTTTACGCCACCTTTCATCTATTACATCGTTTCGTAAATAACTAAACCAATAACGCAGAATATTTTTTGTTATGTGCAATCGGGAAAATAGTCAAGTTATTTGGTGTAATTATTTAGAAATCGATGTACTAGTATTAATGTATAAATATATCATACCATTTATTAATAAATATTCAACCTATTGTTTTTCAATCACACATTTTTATTCATGTAATCTGACATACGGCAGGCTCCGGCCGCTCCGGCCGCATACACCTGCTGTTCATTTTCATCATTAATACCACCCAGTGCATACACCGGTATCTTCACAGCATGACAAACCTGGCAAAGCATATCAAGTCCTCTGGGTTTCAGACCTTTTTTACATTCTGTGGGGAATACATGGCTGAATGTAATATAATCAGCCCCCATTTCTTCTGCCATATGAGCATCCTCCAATGAATGGGCCGATGCCCCCTTTAAGACAAATCCTCCTAATCTTGACACTTCTTTTCTGAAAATATCCATAGGAAGATGAATGAGCATTCCGCCTACATGCAAAGCAGCATCTACATCATTATGAAGAATCAATTTTTCATCACAGCATTTTAGCAATTTTTCTGCCAGTTTTTCATATAATTCTCTGTCTAAATCTTTTTCCCTCAAAATAAGATAATCCACATATTTCGAAATTTTAGAAAGATAATCCACATATTTATCCATGATTTCCCCATTGCTTAAATTTCCATCTACACTGTGGCTATCCAAAAATATTCTTTGATTGCTGATTGCTATTTTTTTAAACGAAGACATAATCATTCATAACCGGCTGCAATCCTTTTTCTTTGATTGCCGCCACAACTTCCTCCACGTTTCTTCCGTCAGATATTTCAAACTGATCGTCTCCTTTGGCATCTTCTTCGGTATGACTTCCGATTCCCGTACTGACTCCTGCAGATATTTTTGTTGCTGCAAGTCCAATCACATTATCACGAAATCCTGCTCTCTCCCTTGTAGAAATAGTCATACCGGCAAAAGGCATAAACAAACGGTATGCTGTCATAACCTGAAGTAACTGACGCTCATGCACATCCATTGGATTAATTTTATCATTATTTACAATCGGTCGAAGTCTTGGACAGGAGAAGGATATTTCTGCATGAGGATATTTTCGTTGCAGTAAATATGCATGCATTCCGGTTGCAAATGCATCTTTCCTGAAATCATCCAGGCCAAGCAGTGCTGCAAATGCCACACCTCTCATACCGCCTTTCAAAGCACGTTCCTGAGCATTCAGACGGTACGGAAAAATCCTCTTGTGGCCGGATAAATGCAGTGTCTCATACTTATCAGAATTATAAGTCTCCTGAAAAACCGTAACATAATCAGCACCACATTCATGAAGATAAGCATATTCATCGGAATTCATCGGATATACTTCCAACCCTACCATCTTAAAATATTTTCTTGCGATTTTGCAGGCTTCACCAATGTATTTCACATCAGACATTTTTTTGCTTTCTCCGGTAAGAATCAGTATCTCCTCCAGACCACTATTTGCAATAGCCGCCATCTCTCTCTCAATGCCTTCCATATCCAGCTTCGCACGTTTTATCTTATTATGACAATTAAACCCACAGTAAATACAATAATTTTCGCAGTAATTTGATATGTATAACGGAGTAAAAAGATATACACTATTTCCAAAATGCTTTCTTGTTTCTAACGTAGCCTTTTCTGCCATTTCTTCAAGAAAAGCATCCGCAGCCGGAGACAGCAATGCAGCAAATTCTTCAGGTCCTCTATCTTCCTTATCTAAGGCACGTCTTACATCTGCCGCTGTGTATTTATTATAATCATATCCGTTCATTGACGAAATCACCTGTTCCATCACATGAGAATCCTCCAGCACTTCCATCCCAGGCATATATTCCATATGATTCGTTCGCTCTTTTTTCATATCTTCCAATATAGCATCATTTAAAATACTTTCATTTATTTCCTTTGGCATAATCTCTGACCTCTCTTGTTGAATAAAATCCGATACGCTTGCAAAACTTTATTACTGTAAAAATCCGGTAAGAGGTGACGAAGCACTTGCTTTGTCAATCACACGTCCCAGTCCTGAAAGATAGGCTGTTCTTCCTGCTTCAATTGCCTTTCCGAAGGCTTCTGCCATCGCCGGAATATCACCTGCTGTAGCGATAGCTGTATTTGCCATTACGGCTGCTGCACCCATTTCCATTACTTCACATGCCTGAGATGGGCGACCAATTCCCGCATCTACGATAATCGGCAAATCAATTTCTTCTACAAGGATTCGAATAAACTCTTTCGTTGCCAGCCCCTTATTAGAGCCAATTGGCGCTGCTAATGGCATAATGGATGCTGCTCCGGCATTCATCAAATCTCTGGCTGCGTTTAAATCCGGATACATATAAGGCATAACGATAAATCCCTCTTTTGCAAGAATCTCGGTTGCCTTAATAGTCTCATAATTATCAGGAAGAAGATATTTGGAATCATGAATGACTTCTATCTTTATAAAATCACCACATCCCACTTCTCTTGCCAGTCTTGCGATACGAACTGCCTCTTCCGCGTTTCTTGCGCCCGAAGTATTAGGAAGAAGTGTGACTCCTTCCGGAATAAAATCAAGTATATTTTCTCCTCCCTGGGTATTGGCACGTCTCAATGCCAGTGTAATGATCTGTGCTCCGGCATTTTCTACCGCAGCCTTAATAAGATTAAGGTTATATTTTCCTGACCCCAGAATAAATCTTGATGTAAACTCATGTCCTCCGATTACTAATTTGTCTTCTCTCATTTCTCTTATCCTTTCTATTGTTCTAATATCAACTGAATAACTTTATTGGCCTCATGACCGGCACAAATACTTACCCTTGGTGCCATAAGTCCAACTCCATTTGAGGAATCCGAAACTTCGTCCCCGCATATATAAAAATTTTTAAAAACTTTTCTTGTTTTAATAATGTTTGCATCTCCATAACCAGCCATCCCTGATCCAGATACAAGCCGGATATGGGGAAATTTTTCTAATATCCCATTCACAAGCATCGCTTTCGCCTCGGGACTGTCAAAAGCCTCGCATACAATGGTCTCCTCCCGAAAAAGTGATTCCAGATTTTCTTCTGTTACTTTTACCTGATCTGTAATAATCTGTATGAAGGGATTTATTTCCTTGAGTTTTTCTCTGAGACATTCGGTTTTTGGTCTCCCTATATGAGAAACATAATATTCCTGCCGATTCAGATTACTGATGTCTACTACGTCAAAATCAATCAGATGAAGGGTTCCCACACAACTTCTTGCCAGCATGACAGCAATGTGGGAGCCCAGACCGCCAAGTCCTGCCACAGCAACTCTGGATGCGGCGAGTTTTTCATATACTTCTTTTCCAAATCGCATGTCACATATGCCCTGATATTCCTCCCTCGTCATATTCCATCAGCCTCCGCCCACAAAATGAACGATTTCCAATGTATCACTATCATTTAAAACACAGTCTTCATACATGCCTTTTGGGACGATTTCTCCATTTCGTTCCACAGCTACACGCTTAACCGCATATCCCTGCTGCTCCAGATATTCCGATAATCGCATTCCCTCATTAATTTGCACATTTTCACCGTTTACTCTCATCTCTACCTTTCCTTTCTCATAAGACACTTTGTTCAGTAAATGTAACCACTCTGAAAAAGTGTTTGCATAAATACTTCTAGAAGTTTAAAACTTCTAAAAAAAGAAAAAGCCACACGAAGAAAACTACACCCGCGGTGGTGTACCCCTTCGTGTGACCAGTCACACTCTGTTCTATATGTTAACAAACTTTGATACCATTGTCAACAACTCTTTTTAACTTACTCTGCAGATGTTTCTTCCTGTGTAATTACTTTTGTTGTAACATTGGAATTTGCTACCATATACTGCATAACATATTCTGACATAATGGATGTTGTCACGTAACTTTCTCCATAATTAGAAACAAATAAGTCTGCTGTCATGCCATACTGTTGTGCAAGTTCATTAAGAATAGACTGATAAGTTTCATCTTCTGTACTAAGGCCTGCATCCTGTGCAATCGCACGAACAATCATGGCTGATTCTGCATAATATATTCCCTGTTCAGCCTTTGCCTTTTCAAAATCATCTTCAGACATACCCTGTGCTTCCAACAAGGCACTTAAAGTCACACCATAATAAGACGCATAAGTATTCATGTATGATTCATACTGATTTTCGCCTTCCTCAACAAGACTCTTGTAATATTTCTTTACTTTTGAATTTGACACTACTTCTTCCAATGCTGCTGCTTCAACATTGTACTGTCCTGTCTCTTCTTCTTCTGTCTCCAGATGTTGTCTGACTTCTGCCTGATAATCTGCCAGTGTGGCATAATCTGTATTTGCACTAAACCATGCATCAGTAAGTTCTGCCGGAGTTCTCTGGATTTTATTTACAGTAACAGTAAATACCACTGCTTTTCCCGCATACTCTGCATTCTGATAATCCTCCGGAAATGTAAGATTCAAATCTACAGTTGCCCCTTTTGCAACACCAATCAATCCGTCTTCAAACCCATCAATAAAAGCACCAGAACCGATTACAAGTGTATAATCAGATGCTGTTCCACCGCTAAATGCCACACCATCAATCTTTCCCTCAAAGTCGATAACTGTAGAATCTCCATCCTGAACCACTGCATCCGCAGAAGTAATTTCTACTGTTGCACTTTCCATCTCCGTCTGGACATCTTCATCCGTCACTTCATTTACTTCTTTCGTCAGTTCAAGTCCTGAATATGCAGCTAATTCCACATAATCAGAAATATTTAATTCCCCGGCTGTATCGTCTACCAAATCATCCTCTGTATATACGGAAGATGCTGCTGTATTTTTTGTACTACTTTCCTTCTCTTCACTCTCTTTGCCGCAGCCAAACAGTGTCATTCCCAGACACACACACATTGCCACTGCCACCAGTTTCTTTTTCATTCAATTTACCTCTTATTTCTTACACTTTGCATATTTTCGTTCTACATAGGAACTTTAATATTGTATCACAGTTTTTCATCCTCATCAATGAAAAAGCTTAATTTCTCACAAATATTTTATATCACATGGTGTTTTGTCCACTTATCTCCCAAAAAGCGATGGATAAAAAGAACTGACCGTACACTCCAGTCTACAAACATGCCAATCCATACTGCTATTGGTCCAAATCCAAAGTGTCCAATTAATATACGGCATAATGTAACACGGAAAATCCACATACTGAGAGTGGAACATATCATTGTATATCGGACATCTCCTGCTGCCCTCAGTCCATATGCCGGTATAAATGCTCCATTCCATACAATCGGTTTAATGACAGAAATCCATCCCATCATAAAGATGCACATGTCTGCACTTTCCGGTTCCATTCCGGCAAGAATCGTAACCGGCTTCGTAAGTACATATACCAATGCGCAACTCACAATCAGAGCAACCTCACCATAAATCATAAGTTTTTTAATATAATAGATTGCCTCATCTTTCCTTCCGGCACCTATGCACTGTCCCACAATCGTTGTCAAACCTATCCCAATACCGATGGCCGCCATACCATTCAGACCTTCCAGAATATTCGTCATAGCCTGGGCGGCAATCGCTGCTGTACCTAATGTGGATACAGAAGACTGAATCGCAAGTTTTCCAAACTGGAACATTCCGTTCTCAATGCCTGATGGTATACCTACAGACAACACTTTTTTAATCAGATTCATATCCGGTCTGATTTTATGATAATTTTTGATTACAATTATCTGTTTCGGCTTTCTGAGAGAATACATTACGATTACCGCACAGAAGATTCTTGACAACAAGGTAGAAAGAGCTGCACCAAAAACTCCCCAATGAACCACGAATATAAGGAACGCATTTCCTGCTATATTTAGAATATTGGAAATCGCAGAGATAATCATCGGGTATCTGGAATTTCCCTCAGCTCTGAAAAATGCACCTCCCACATCAAAAAGACCGATAAAAGGAAAGGACAAGGCTGTAACATAAAAATACGTTCTTGAGGCCGACATGACATCGGCTTCAACCTTTCCAAATATTACATGAAGCAACGGTTTACAAAATACTACACAAAATACTGTCATAATCAAAGAGATTACCGCTGTAGATAACAATACCTGACGTGCTGCCCTATTACTTCCCTCCTGATCCTTCCTTCCAAGATACTGGGAACATACAATCGTACCACCTGTTGCGAGAGCTGATAATAACTGAATTACCAAAACATTAATGGAATCGACTAAAGAGACAGCCGATATGGCTGCCCCTCCAATATTGCTGACCATCATCGAGTCAACCATTCCCATCATAGAATTTAATAATTGTTCCACCATTAATGGTATTAAAAGTTTTCTTAAATCACGATTACTGAACAAATGCTTTTGTTGAATATTTTTTTCCATGTTACACTACTCCCGCCACTTGATTATTAATCCTCAATGACTCATGTATCATCAAATTATCAGTAATTTGAAAGACGATTTGAGAATTCTGCAAACTGTTCCAAGGATAATGCCTCTCCCCGAATAGTCGGCGACAGATTCATCTGCGTTAACACATCCACTACCTGTTCCTTGGAAATATTCAGATCCGGTGAATTATGAATACTATTCTGTAATGTTTTTCTTCTCTGGTTAAAAGCTGCCCGGATAATGCGAAACATCAGCTTTTCATCTTCCACATCTACCACCGGCTGCTCATGTCGCGTCAGCTTAATCACTGCAGATGCCACATTTGGCCTCGGCATAAAACAATTCTGTGGTACATTTGCCACAATCTCCGGTTTTGCATAATATTGCACAGCCAGTGACAAGGCGCCATACTCTTTTGTACCCGGCCCAACCTGCATCCTATCCGCTACTTCTTTTTGCACCATAATCGTAATACTTTCGATCGGTACATGATTTTCAAACAACCCCATGATAATAGGCGTTGTTATATAATATGGAAGATTTGCCACGACTTTAATTGGCTTTCCACCATTTTCTTCCTCTACCAGACGATTGATATCTATTTTCAAGATATCATCATTTATAACTGTGACATTATGATATGCTGCCAGTGTATCATTTTCCAATATAGGGATCAGATTCTTATCTATCTCTACTGCCACAACTTTTTTTGCATTTTCACAGAGATATTGCGTCATAGTTCCGATACCAGGGCCAATCTCAAGCACCATATCTTCCTTTGTAATATCAGCCTCCCGGATTATTTTTTCCAATACATGGGTATCAATCAAGAAATTCTGACCATATCTTTTCTGAAAAACAAAATCATATTTCTGTAAAATTGCGATTGTATTCTGTGGTATTCCAAGTGTTGCCATATATTTATCCTTTCCTGTTTTTTTACACCACGATCTTATATACTTCGCAGGCATTTTTAAACGAAGCCTCTATCACCTGTTCTTTTGATATTTTTTTAATTTCTGCAATTTTTTCTACAACATAAGGTAAATTAAGCGAAGAGTTTCTCTTTCCCCGGAAAGGTACCGGTGACAGATATGGGCTATCCGTTTCCAGAACAAGCCGTTCAAGAGGCATATATTCTACCACTTCTTTTAATTTTTTTGCATTCTGAAACGTGACTACTCCACCTATTCCAAGGTAATATCCCATATTCAGATATTCCCTTGCCATTTCTTTTCCATATGAGAAACAGTGTATAATACCACCGATTTCTTCCCCATGAAGTAATCTCATCATATTAAGTGTGTCTGCAGCCGCCTCTCTGGAATGAATCACAACCGGCTTTCGCAGTTCTCTGGCCAGTTCCATTTGTCTCTCAAAATGGCGTTTTTGAATCTCTCTCTCAGGTTCATCCCAATAATAGTCCAATCCAATTTCTCCAATAGCAACTATTTTTTCCTCTTTGGCTATCTCTTTCAATTCCTCATACAGTGCTGCATCCTCGAGCTCTTTTGTATCACTTGGATGCACTCCGGCAGCTCCATAAACAAAATCATACTGTTTTGTCAAGGCCAATGTCTGCCGGGTACTCTCCATGGATGAGCCTATGTTAACTACAATACCTATTCCTTGATTTCTCATGGATTCCAGAAGTACATCCCTGTCTTCATCAAATGCCTTATCATCATAATGTGCATGTGTATCTATGATAAACATCTCTCGGTTTCCTTTCACTTCTGAATATTTCACTATTAATTAACAAATCTCACTGCCTGCGATAATATCTTTATCCAATGTGAGTACAGACAAATTTCCTTCATCGTCACTTGCTGCCAGAATCATACCCTGTGATTCAATACCACAGAGTTTTACCGGTTTCAAATTGGTGATAACTGCAACCTTCTTTCCCACCATCTGTTCCGGTTCATAGTGAAGTGCAATGCCTGACACAATCTGTCTTACTTCTTCACCAACGCGGATCTGGGATACTAACAGTTTCTTTGCTTTTTTTACTCTTTCACACTGAAGTACTTCACCTACACGAATCTGAATTTTATCAAAATCATCGATGGTAATTTCTTCTTTTTCTTCGACCTGAGGATATTTGATTTCCGATACACCCTTTTGCTTCTTCATGATCTCTTCTACCCGGGCCATAGTCTCTTCCATATCCAGTCGTGCAAACAGGATTTCCGGTGTTTCTGTGACTTTTCCACCATTCAGATATTTTCCGAATTCATTTAATTCATCAAAACTTCTCTTCTCTGCATTCAACTGCTTTAAAATTTTTTCACATGTTTCAGGCATAAATGGCTCTAACAAACAAGCACCGATAGTAATACTCTCTACCAGATTATAGAGCACTGTTTCAAGTCTTTTCTTATCTTCTTCCTTTTTAGCCAATGCCCAAGGCATAGTCTCATCAATATACTTATTACAGCGCTTAAACAGGTTGAAAATTTCTGTAATGGCATCTGCCACACGCAATTTATCCATTTTTGCTCTTACATTTGCAATTGTTCCTGTGACAACAGATTTCAACTCATCATCCACACTATCACTGACACCGCTATTTGTTACAATACCGGAAAAGTACTTATTAGACATAGAGATCGTTCTGTTTACCAGATTTCCAAGTGTATTAGCCAGTTCTGAATTCAAACGTTCCACTAATAGCTCCCATGTAATCACACCATCATTTTCAAATGGCATTTCATGAAGCACAAAATATCTCACGGCATCGACCCCGAATAAATCTGCCATATCATCTGCATAAATTACATTTCCCTTTGACTTGCTCATCTTTCCATCACCCTGCAACAGCCAAGGATGACCAAATACCTGT
Organism: Lachnospiraceae bacterium; assembly: GCA_034172985.1. Classification (GTDB taxonomy): domain Bacteria; phylum Bacillota; class Clostridia; order Lachnospirales; family Lachnospiraceae; genus CAG-303. The sequence continues at coordinate 19,962 of JAXFDY010000130.1, read as the reverse complement.
TTTGGAAGAGGCAGATCAAGTGCCATCAGCATAATTGGCCAATAAATAGTATGGAATCTCAAAATATCCTTTCCGATCAGATGCAAATCTGCCGGCCAGTACTTTTCAAACATAGGATCACTGTTTCCATCCGCATCGTATCCAAGACCTGTAATATAGTTTGTAAGAGCATCAATCCATACATATACAACATGCTTATCATCAAAATCAACAGGAATACCCCATTTGAAAGAAGTTCTTGATACACATAAATCCTGCAATCCAGCCTTTAGGAAATTATTCATCATCTCATTCTTTCGGGACTCCGGCTGAATAAATTCCGGATGTTCTTCGATATATTTAATTAATCGATCAGCATATTTACTCATTTTAAAGAAATATGCTTCTTCCTTTGCCGGCTGTACCTCACGCCCACAGTCAGGACATTTTCCATCTACCAACTGTGATGCAGTAAAGAAAGATTCACATGGAGTACAGTACATTCCTTCATAATGACCCTTGTAAATATCTCCCTTATCATAAAGTTTCTTAAAAATCTTCTGCACCTGTTTTTCATGATCCTTATCTGTTGTTCTGATAAATTTATCATAAGATGTATTCATCAAATCCCAGATTCTCTTAATTTCACCGGAGACATTATCCACAAATTCCTGCGGAGTAATACCGGCTTCCTCTGCCTTTAATTCAATCTTCTGTCCATGCTCGTCTGTTCCTGTCTGAAAACGTACATCATACCCTTCCAGTCTTTTAAATCTTGCAATACTATCAGCCAGAACAATTTCATAAGTATTTCCAATATGCGGTTTTCCTGAAGTATATGCAATTGCTGTCGTAATATAATAAGGTTTCTTTTCCATATCTGATCTCTCCTGTCTGTCATATATTTAACTATTTTAAAAATAGATTTTGCCTTAAATTATAGTATAACAGCTTATTTATAATTTCTCAAGTGGTTTTAATGAGTTCCAATTATCATAGCTTTACGTTTCATCATTTCTTTTGAACCAATCAGTATAATATCTCCACATTTTAACGGATAGATTGGATATTTATCCACATTATAAGATTCCTTTTTCCACATATTGCAGTATCCCAGAAGCTCATTCTGTGCATTTTCGTAAGAAAGCTTTCTTCCATTTTCATCTGATCCATATACATCCACATGAACCATCAGCAAAACATCACTGTAAACATGTGAGAAATCTTTGCCTTTCTCCACTAAAATCATTTGCTTTCCCAGATTTAACTCTCCTTCATAACAATACACACCCTCAGAAATCTTGCGGGCATCCTCTGCTTTCCATTCCAGATATTGGGGTGCCTTTTTCAATGTTTCTTTTGTAAAGTTCTCCTTTTCTGCCAGATATACATCTACCTCTTTCCGCTCAAAATCATGATTTTCATTTTCCTGTATCACATAATAGGACACATCTACTTCTATCTGTTCGTCTTTTTCATCCCCTACTCCATTTGCATACAAACCTATGGTATACGAATTTACTTCACTGCTATTTTCTTCCTGAAAAATCGGAATGCATTCCATGTTATAATGCACCGGTTCCGGAAAAATTGTTTCTGCTCCACCCCGGTATTTCTGATTCTGACATTCCAGATAAAATCCGTATAGGCAGCCAATAACATTAATTTTACAAACATCCGATGCACAATAATTTTTGAGTTCAAGGTTTCCCTCTGCCTGAGTAATACCATCCATCATCTCCGGTGTAAGATAATAATCCGGAGTATTGGCAGCCACAACTCTGCACTCAGCCTCATAACTCCCTTCTTTTACATATTCCGGCACCTGAAATTTTATCAGGCTCTTTTCAGATTCAATCCAGGTATTCTCCGGATACTGCTCTCCATTATAAATAACAGCAAAGGGAAACCGGACATAATACTTTTTCGCATATGCTCTATAGTTCCTATAGCCATATCCCAGGATCTCCCTATGCTGTGCTACAGAACCAATGCTTAATGTTCCATATCCGCCAATCACCACATCATATGCAGTGGGCTTAATATTTTCATTTTTTTCCTTATCTCCCTTTATTTCTAAGTCAGCTACAACCGGTGTGTGGACAACGATCTGATTCACTTTATAATTATTGTCATACCACTTTTTTGTTTGTGACACATAACCAGCACTTACCCATTTCCGATAAGTTGTCTGATTTAAGGTATCTTCCGGAATCTGAATGTTTTCCACATATATTTCTTGCCGTGGAATATTCTTATAGGCAGTCAAAACTTTTCCTAATGCTGGCTGGTGACTGTCTGATAACAATAAATACTGATTGATGAGCAATCTGTCACTCCAGACATCTACTCCCTGAACTGCCTGTTGTGCAAGATACTGCTGGTCATCATCCGGAATAGACGGTCGCTGTCCATTACTGCTATCCACCACCACAGTTCCCACATAAATATTTGTCAATGCTTTTACATTCAAATGTGCAGGACTGCTTCCATAATTTTTCATATTATAACTGGTTCTGTCATGATACTCACCAAGATTCTGACTGGGAGTTCCATCATATGAACAAAGATTCATTGTTCTAAGGTCATATACCTGTATGTTACTAATTCTTGTATATTCATATTTTTTTGTAACATAATACCACCTGTCCACTGCCTGAATTTCCGAATGATAACTTCCTTTTGTATCACGCCAGCGCAGACAATAATTTGTTGAGACTTTAACAGGAATATATACATATCCTTCTACGGTCTGATAATCAATTGTATACCGGAATTTTCCTATATTTCCTGACAAATATAGATTTTCTCCTGCCGGAATTCCCTCTGACACGTCATATCTCTCATTTTCCAAAGACTCAGAGCCAAGACAATAACTACTATCCACCTGACTGGAATACGCCTTATCTGTCACCTTCTTATCGATAATCTTCTGAGTCAGACTTTTTACAACATAAGGATATTTTACTTTTAAATCATAGTATCCCTTCAGTTTATCACCATCTTGCCAGGCTCTTGCATTCCTGATTCCCTGATATGTATCATATATCTCACCATATAAACTGCCATCACTATTTACTCCACCCTGGCAAACTCCATTTTCAGTCACAGTCATAATACTATCGATATACACATATCCCCCATAGTTTTCCAGTTGATGCTTCCATTCTGATGAAACTTTGGCTATATTTTTTAAAATATTTTCTCCATCCACAATAAATGTTGTATAAATGTATCCCGGCTGATTCGTGTCTTCCATTTCGTACATATATCCGGACCTTGGAATATTCACATGATACTGGCCTGCTGCCTGAATGCTGTCATCATAACGCTTAATCACCCATCCCATGGTTTTATACCGTATACCACTGGTTGCTTTTTTGTCATAAGTGGAAAAAATCAGATCTCCGTCACTGTTAAAATATAACTCATCAGAAGCATAAACAATCTTTGGAAAAATCAGAAAAAAGAAGAACAACATCGTAATCATAAATTTTTTCATAAGAGTTCCTTTCCCTCTCCCGGACTCTCACTCTTTTCTATAGATTAACATATTATTTCATTTTATTCAACTATTTTTTCATTTTTATTTCAAAGTTAATTTATAGTAATTCCTGTTCTACTGGATTTTTAAACTCAATTTTGGTATCCTATAAATAGAAATGCGATTATAAAAGGAGGCTATATGAAACCATTATACAAAAAAAGAGTTCTTTCACTTCTTCTTTCCTTCATCCTTTTATTTACGGCACTTGTACCAACAGGATGTTCGAAAGCTTCAAAAACTACAGAAGATGAAACTAATCATTCCACACTGGTAGATAATGAAACGACAGATTCCACCGCTGTGAACACACCATCTACCGATTCCCTGTTCAATTTTAGTCTCTATGATAACAAAAAAAAGTACACTGCTGAAGAGTTATCTGTTCAACAGGATTTTGAAAATTATTTAAAAAAGCTTTTTGTGGAAAGCTATGAAGACAATAGTATATCCATTAATTTTCTCATAGAGCAGCCGGAAAACTATGGGATTGAAAAGATAGCTTCCAGATGGCCTGATATTACAATCGAAGAACGCCTGTCCTATTCGGAGGAAAGTCTTGGTTACCTCTCAGAGCTGGAATCTTTTTCCTATGATGCACTCACTTATGAACAACAGCTTATCTATGATACTCTGAAAAAAATGTTTGAATCAGACAGTAAAGCTGACAATCTGACACTTTTTTCCTCAAATTTCTCCCCTGACGGAATTGTCTCCCAGCTTCCTTTGATTTTTACCGAATATATTTTTCATGACCGGGATGACATTGAAGATTATCTAACTTTATTAGAAACTTTATATGACTATATTAAGCGTGAATTGGACTACGAAACTTATCGCAACCAACAGGGATTTTATCTATCCGAGTATACTTATGATTCAGTCATTGAGCAGTGCCAGAGTTTTCTTTATGAAAACGAAAACTATCTGACAGATATTTTCAAATCAAAATTAAATGAATATGAAGGATTAACAGATACCGAAATCTCTGCTTATCTGGATCGCAATACCGCTGCCATTCAAAATTCCGTAATTCCTGCATATCAGCTCATCATTGATACACTTTCAAAAATGAAAAACTCCGGAACTTATGAACAGGGATTATGCTACAAAGAATATGGTACTGACTACTATAATTATCTTCTGGAAAACTATGCCGGTACGGATAAGTCTGCGGAAGAATTAATTGAACTGGTGGATGAAAATATCAAAACATCTCAAAAAGAAATGATGAAATTAAATCTCTCCGACAGCGAGCTTTACTCAAAGCTGGAGAATCCTGACTATCTATATACGGACCCGGAAGAAATACTTTCCTATCTGACAGAAAAACTGGAAGAAGATTTTCCAACTCCTGCCTGTACAAACTATAGCCTGAAAGAAATTGATTCCGTGATGGCCACAGACCTGGTGGTAGCATTTTATATTCTCTCCCCAATAGACCAATACGGAAATAATATTATTTATGTAAATCAAGATAAAATAGATGATGGAAATGATTTACTGCCAACATTAGCCCATGAAGGTCTTCCCGGTCATATGTATCAGCATAATTATTTTTGGAGTATTAATCCAAGTTATTTCAGAAGTCTCTTTTCATTTACCGGTTACAGTGAAGGCTGGGCAGAATATATCGAAGTGCTCAGTTATGACTGGTGTGGACTGGAAGAATCTGTGGCAGAAGCACTCAAACTGAATCTTCTGTTTTCCAATGCACTTTGTACCCGTGTAGACCTTGGCGTCAATTATGAAGGGTGGACACTTGAGGATACAAAAAAATATCTTTCACAATTTACAGACGACCAATCTGTAGCCAAAGATTTTTATGATACTGTCATCAGTTCTCCTACTGTATTTTTTCCATATTACATCGGTTATCTTGAATTAACCGACCTGAAAGAAACTGCGATGGAAGAACTGGGTACTTCTTTCTGTGAAAAAGATTTCCACAAATTCTATCTGGAAATTGGTCCTACCTATTTTGGAATCATCGCAGACCGTATGGATTCCTGGATAGAAAGTCTGCAGAATCAATAGCCTCCCCTTGCAAAAGACTGGAAAATGATGTATGATAAGTACAATTTAGGAGGTTTTATTATGGATTCAAATAATCTTATTGATACAAGCGAACTTGCCGATTTATTAAATCAACTGGATGCCAGCGATTTTAAAGAATTAGATCAGACTGGTATGTCCGATGAAATGCAGGCATCCAACCGCCGATACGAAGAAATTATAAAAAAGCACGAAAAATAAACATACTCTGTTTTTGTTCCTCATATATTTTATTAATATCTCGGGAACCAGATGCTATGAATTTTCTTCTTTATCTGTCGGAAATTATCATACCCTTAACGGCAGCCTATATTGTCGCTTATGGACTATTAAGAAAACGAAATGTTTTCGATGATTTTACAAAAGGTGCTATGGATGGTATTAAGACCACACTGGAACTTTTACCCACTTTGGTTGGGCTTCTGGTCGCCACGAAAGTATTGCGTGCTTCCGGACTGTTAGACTTCCTGTGTGGTCTTATTGGTCATTTGATTCATTTTATAGGCGTGGAACATTTTCCAGAAGTGCTTCTGCCCCTTGCCGTTATAAAACTTTTTTCTGCTTCAGCGGCCAATGGTCTTCTTTTCGATATTTTTAAAGAATATGGTACTGACTCTTTTATAGGCATGGCAGCATCAATTATGATGAGTTGTTCTGAGACAATGCTCTATTGTTTAAGCATTTATTTTGGTTCTGTAAAAATAACAAAAACCCGGTGGACGATACCGGGCTGTCTTCTCTCTATTCTTGCAGGAATGATCGCAAGTCTGCTTCTTGCAAACCTGCTTTCCCCTGCATAAAATAATATGTTTACATTTGCTCTAACCCTTGCACATAATTAATAAATTGCTGTGCGGTTCTTCCTGAAATACCTCCATGGCTTAATTCCCATTTATTAGCTTCTGCTCTCAGCTCATCCTCTGACATCTTTATTCCGGATTTTTTCGCTAATTCAATTACAATATTAAAATATTCTTTCTGTGTTGGCTTGGAATAACTGATGGTAACTCCAAAACGATTTACCAGAGACATTTTTTCCTCAATTGTATCAGAACGATGAATACCGTTATCTGTCTCTACATCATCCCTGTCTTTCCAGGTCTCTTTAATAAGATGTCTTCTGTTTGATGTTGCATAAATCAGTACGTTTTCAGGTTTGGTCTCAACACCACCTTCAATCACTGCTTTTAAGAATTTATATTCAATCTCAAATTCCTCAAAAGACAAATCATCCATATAAATAATAAAACGATAATTCCTATTTTTTATTTCTGAAATAACCGTAGATAAATCCTTAAACTGATGTTTATATATCTCAATCATTCGCAGACCATCATCATAAAACTGATTGACAATCGCTTTAATACTAGTGGATTTTCCTGTACCGGAATCTCCAAAAAGAAGGACATTATTTGCTTTCTTTCCTTCCACAAATGCTTTTGTATTATCTACCAGCTTCTTCTTTTGAATCTCATATCCTATCAAATCATCCAGCATGACCTTATCCATATTATTGATTGGAATAAATTCCACACCATCTTCTTTTGACTTAATTCGAAATGCCTTATTCAAACCAAACATACCTACACCGTATGCGCGGTAAAATTCTGTCACATAATGAAAAAATTCATCTGCGTCCTTTGCTGATTCCAGTTGTTCACTGAGACTTCTTACTTTTTCACTGACATTTTTATTATACATCAGTTCCGGCTTCTGGATTGCCTTATAATCAGATATCCGGGAAAAACAATCGATACCCAGGGCATTCTCTATCCAGGAAAAATCATAATTAAATAAATACATATATTCCTGAAAATCCTTCTTCACCAAAGCATTGATACTTCCATCGCTGGCTCCCACCTTCTCGCATGTGATACTAAATGGATTTTCATCCGTAATCAGCAGAAAGGTAAGATAATTATGCCATAGATTCTTGTCAAAAGCATATTCTGTGGCAATAACCAAAAGTCTTTTTATCTGCTTATAGATTCTTGTGACAAGCACGTCATTCGATTGTGTATGATCACGCAGATTTGTGCAGATATCACTCAATTCCATTAAAATACTATCCTTCGGCATATCGCCGTACATTAACATTTTTGAAGTTATATGATCCATCATGTGCCTTCTTTCTTACTTTTTAATTTTATTTATTATAAACCTTTTTTTATGAATGTCAATATACGGAATGTCCAGCTAATCTAATACATTTTCTGAAATAACTTGAAATTTATATTTCTTTGATTTATGATAACAGTCGAATACATCATATAGGGAGGTTTCAATGGAAGGCGATAAAAGAAGAGAACAAATAATAGCATATCTGACAAAATCCAACCAGCCCATATCTGGAACAGAACTGGCTAAAATCTTAAATGTAAGCCGACAGGTAATTGTTCAGGATATTGCACTGCTCCGTGCCACAAATAAAAATATTTTAAGTACAAACAAAGGATATATTCTATACAATCCTCAGGTCAATCCTAAAAATACCAAACGAATCTTTTCTGTTTTCCACACATCAGAAGGTATCCGTGAAGAATTATACACAATCATTGACTGCGGTGGAAAAGTACTTGATGTAGTTGTAGAGCATGAGATTTATGGTCAGATTACCGTTGACCTGATTTTAAAAAATCGTAAGGATGTGGATGATTTCATGGAGAAATTATCAAAAAATAACTCCCAGCCCCTTAATATTCTTACAAACGGACATCACTACCACACAGTGGAAGCGGAATCAGAGGAACTACTTGACCTTATAGAAGCAAAACTTCAGGAAAAAGGATTTTTAAAATAAACAGTTGCAAATTATATATAAATGTGCTAAACTACCTCCCATGTGACAAGACAGTTGTATATACACTTGTCATATGAGAGGTAATTTACTTTAACAAATAGAAAAGAGGATTAAAAATGGAAAAATTAAAAGCCTTTCTTAAGAAAAAAGATATTGAAATATCTGCAAAAAGATATGGCATCGATGCATTAGGTGCCATGGCTCAAGGTTTATTTGCTTCCCTGTTAATCGGAACAATCATCGCAACTATCGGTGAGCAGGCCGGTCTTGAATTTCTGGTAAAAATCGGAACTTATGCAAAAAGTGCTACCGGTACAGCTATGGCGATAGCGATTGGATATGCACTTCATTGCCCACCATTGGTTTTATTTTCACTGGCTGCAGTAGGTGCTGCTACCAACGAACTGGGTGGAGCCGGCGGACCTCTGGCTGTTCTCATTGTTACTATATTTGCTGCAGAATTTGGTAAAGCTGTTTCCAAAGAAACAAAGATAGACATAATCGTCACACCATTTGTCACGATTGTCCTTGGCATTCTTTTAGCCATGTGGTGGGCTCCGGGCATCGGAAAAGCAGCCAGTGCAGTAGGACAGGCTATTATGTGGGCCACAGAACTGCAGCCGTTCTTTATGGGTATCATTGTTTCCGTTATCGTTGGAATTGCACTGACACTCCCGATCAGCAGTGCCGCTATCTGTGCCGCACTCAGTCTGACTGGTCTTGCAGGTGGAGCTGCTCTTGCCGGATGCTGCGCCCAGATGGTCGGCTTTGCTGTTTTATCTTTCCGTGAAAATAAATGGGGTGGATTATTTGCCCAGGGAATTGGAACCAGTATGCTTCAGATGGGAAATATAGTAAGAAATCCTAAGATTTGGCTGCCGGCAATTCTCTCATCTGCCGTAATCGGGCCGATTTCAACCTGCGTCTTTAAGCTTCAGATGAATGGTGCTGCTGTTGCTTCCGGAATGGGAACCTGTGGACTGGTAGGACAGATCGGTGTCTACACAGGATGGGTAAATGATGTTGCTTCCGGTGCAAAAACCGCCATCACAGCTTTTGACTGGTTAGGTCTTTTACTAATCTGCTTTATCCTTCCAGGTGTACTTACATGGTTATTCGGATTATTCTTCCGTAAAATCGGATGGATTAAAGAGAATGATTTAAAACTTGATCTTTAAGAAATAACCTCGGGTAAATTTGCATGCAAATTTACCCGAGGTATTCTTTTTTATTTTCCTATTTACAATTCCTACAGAAACAGTTACAATACTTTACTTGGATAGAAAATATGCCAAAGAAAGGAAAGTATAATTATGTCAAAAGATACGACAAAAATCATGACTGAAGGCAGCCCTTTTCGGCTTATTATGAATTTTGCCCTTCCTGTATTCTTCGGTCTTTTATTTCAGCAGCTCTACAGCATGATTGATACTATGATTGTAGGAAAGTTTTTAGGTGAAGATGCTCTGGGTGCTGTAGGTGCTACAGGTTCTTTAAATTTTTTGATTATCGGTTTCTGCACAGGTGTATGTAACGGTTTTGCCATTCCTGTGGCCCATCAGTTTGGTGCAAAAAAAGATTCTAATTTGAGACGGGTTGTTGCCAACAGTGTCTGGCTCTGTACTTTTTTTGCCATAATTATGACGGTATTGACAGTAATTTTCTGTAAAGATATCCTAAACATCATGAAAACACCTTCCGAACTTATTCAGGATTCCTATCGATATATTGTGGTGATTTTTGCAGGAATTCCTGCCGTTTATTTATACAATATGGTAGCAGGTATCATTCGGTCTCTTGGAGACAGCCGTACTCCTGTATATTTTCTTGCACTTGCTTCCGTTATTAACATTATTCTTGACATTGTGTTCATATGTGTCTTTCATACAGGAGTGGAAGGCGCAGCTTATGCAACTGTTATTTCGCAGACAATTTCAGGTATTGCCTGTGTCATTTATATGAAAAAGAAATTTCCAATCTTAAAAATAACAAAAGAAGAATGGAAATTGGATGGAAATTGGGCAAAAACACTGTGCAGCATGGGGATTCCTATGGGCCTTCAGTATTCCATTACTGCTATTGGAAGCGTTGTTCTTCAGACCGCAGTAAATAGCCTTGGAACAGTCTATGTAACCTCTGTAACTGCTGCTCAAAAATTAGCCATTCTTTTCTGGTGTCCTTATGACGCACTTGGAACTACCATGGCTACCTATGCCGGTCAAAATATCGGAGCCGGAAAACTGGAACGTATTACTCCTGGAGTAAAAACTGCTATTAAGATTGCAGCCGTTTACTGTATTATTGTATTTGCAGTATTAAATCTGTTTTCCCCAAAGCTGCTTTTATTATTTGTAAATGCTGGAAGTACGGAAATTATAAAAAATGCCAGCCTGTATATTCTTTTTGGAAGCAGTGCCTACATCCTCCTATCTCTGGTAAACATCCTCCGATTTACCATTCAGGGATTAGGCTTCAGTCAGTTTGCCATTCTTGCCGGATTATTAGAAATGATTGCCCGATCTATTGCAGCCTTTGGTCTGGTACCTGTTCTTGGTTACTATGGCGTATGTCTTGCAGATCCTCTTGCCTGGATATTTGCTGATTTATTCTTAATACCTGCACTTTTCAGATGTATGAAAGTATGCAAAAAGCAGTTATCTTCTTGACATTATCTTACAAAAAATGATTGCAGTTATGGTACTCACAAATGTAGCAATGATAGCCGGTGCAGTAATTGCCGAGGGATATACACTGCCATACTGACTTCGATATGCTATCATATTAATTGGAATTAACTGCAAAGAAGAAACATTAATAATCAAAAAGGTACACATTTCTCTACTTGCAATGTGTACCTTCTGTTTTTTGTCCTGCAATTGTGCAAGATATTCCATGGCTTTCAGTCCTGACGGAGTTGCTGCCCCTGCTAATCCGAAAATATTAGCTACAAAATTAACTGAAATATATTCCAGTGCTATATGTCCCTTCGGAATCGTTGGAAACAAAAATCGAATCACCGGGCTGAGTTTCTTTTCAAGAGATTTCATTAAACCTGCTTTTCCTGCTATTTCCATTAAACCACACCATAATCCCATCACTCCGGCCATGGTAATAGCCAGGGAAACTCCTTCCTGTGCTCCCTCCATAAATCCTTCACTTAATTCCTCTGTATTTCCTGATAAAATTCCATAGACCGTGCCTGCAACAATCATAATTCCCCATATCCAATTAAGCATAATAATCCCCATTTTCTATGCATTACTCTATTTTATGTAACAGCTTTTACATTTTATTACTAATCATTTCCGGTATTCTCAAAACATTTCCCGATAAATCTAAAATTAAATCATCATATTCCAACCGTTTCTGAAACCATATTGGATTATTTTTAATCTGGTAAAAATTATTTGTAAAATATATATATTCACAAGACTGTTCAGCCAGATGAAAAGGAACTATTTTCTCTAAACGAATATCCTGAGCACCAGAAAACGTAGAGTAATTCATTGTTTTTATGGCTTTTATATGCAAATCTTTCATAATATCTTTAATATGACCAATGCCTGAAAAATTAATAATCACATATTTCTTTTCCCATTCCCCTTTCTTAATCTGCTTTTGAATCAAATCTTTTATTTCCTGATATCCTTTCTGCATATTACATTCTTTTAAACCATATACCTGAGTCATACCCTGCACCTCACTTCCCCTGTCCTCATGTTGTATATAATATGCCTTTGCCTTGTGATTATAATAATTCTGGTATCCTCGTTCTGATATCCGTAAAGTTATTTCACCACCCATCCAATCATGTGATATTCTTTTATCAAATCCATTCAATTCTTCAAATGCCAGTCTGTTAATAGCTAATAAAGATGATGTAAGAGCACTTCTTACATATGACTGATTAACTATCCTGGCATGTACTTCCCGATTCTGAAATGCATGCCAGGCACAATTTTCAGAAATAAGATACCCTGTACTATAAATTAATGATGTGTGGCATTGAATCAACATTGGCTGTACTGCCAGTATGTCTCCTTTATACAGTGATTCTACCATCTCTTCCAAACAGTTTTCCATTAAAACAATATTAGTATCCATAAATATAAAAATATCCGTATGTGCCATATGGGATGCCCTGTTATAAACTACACTTCTATTATCTGAGCTTTCTATTTTATAGTGTATCACCGTATTTTCTCCCATACATTCTTGAATCAATCCGGAAAAATATTTTTCTTCCGCATGTGAATAAGCAAAAACCAATTCATAATCATTGATGTTTTTGTACTCTGCCAACATATACAGACAGTTCTTTGTCATCATTCCCTGATTATCCAATATCATAATAATACTTGCTTTTTTTCTCATAATTTCTCTCCTATTTTATTATCATTTTTTTCCATTTTATTATAATATAAGATTTTATCGTTTTTTTATTTTGCTACATTTTTTACGTTTTTTTGCATTTTTTGATAAAAATAAAAAAAGAACAGTATAAAAACTGTTCCTTTTCTTCCATCAATGAATATTTATCTGTGCATATACATCTCTTTTTGATATTCCTCTGTCTTTTGCAACTTTTTTCATGGCTTCTTTTTTATCCACACCCTGTGATAAATATAATTCCATATGTTCCTGTATCGACATTTTTTTAAATTCTTCCTGTTCTTCTTTTTCTATCTCCGAAAAAGATTTTCCTTCTATAACGAGAACATACTCTCCTTTTATTTCCGTCCCATCATATTTATGAATTAATTCACCTATAGTGGATTTTTCTGCCCGTTCATGAATCTTTGTCAATTCTTTACACAAAGTCATCTGGCGTTCTCCCAATACCTCATACAATTCTTTTAAAGTACGTAGCAAATGATGTGGTGCTTCATATATAACCATTGTCCTTGTTTCATTTTTCAATTCTGTCAATATTCTCTGACGTTCTTTTTTATCTGCCGGCAAAAAAGCTTCAAATGCAAAACGTCTTGTGGATAAACCTGACATAGTAAGTGCCGTAATGCAGGCTGCTGGTCCCGGAACAGATGATACTTCTATTCCTGCTTCAAAACATTGCCTTACAATTTCTTCTCCGGGATCGGAAATTCCCGGAGTTCCTGCATCTGTGATAATGGCCACATTTTTTCCCTTTTTTATTTCTTCCACAAGGTATTTTGCTTTTTCCACTTTATTAAACTCATGATAACTGGTCATTGGCGTATCTATTTCAAACCGGTTAATCAGATTTACGCTATGCCTTGTATCTTCTGCCCCGATGATATCGACCTCTTTTAAAATTCGCAACACACGATATGTAATATCCTCCAAATTTCCTATTGGTGTCGCACACAAATACAATTTTCCTGCCATCTCTATTTTCTCTCCTAATAACCGTAAATTCCTGTAATGTCATCAGAATAGGTTCCGTCTTCCTTAAATACAATAATCGGAGCCTCCAGTTTTACCATAGATTTACCACCTCTTACAGCTTCAATTAAAACCATATTTGCTTCCCTGTCTACATAAGGATGAACAAACTTCATTCTTTTTGGTTCAAGTCGATGTGAAGTGAGACAATTTATAATTTCTACCAGACGATGAGGTCTGTGAACCATATAAAATCTTCCACCCGGTTTAAGTACTGATGCAGTTTCCCGCACCACATCTTCCAGTGAACACAAAACTTCATGTCTTGCAATTGCCTTTGGTAAATCCGGATTTTTTAATCCATGACTATCATTCATATAGGGTGGATTGCATGTAACCACATCAAAAACAGATTTTCCAAAAATCGCAGATGCTTCTCTGATGTCTCCCTGCACCACATCTATTTTGTCTTCCAGATGATTCAATTCCACACTTCTTTTGGCCATATCAGCACTTTCTTCCTGTATTTCCAATGCACAAAAATGTTCTCCCTGTGTTTTTGCTTCCAGTAAAATAGGTATGATACCTGTGCCTGTTCCTAAATCCAAAACAGTTTCCCCCGGTTTTACCTGTGCAAATCCTGACAACAATACTGCATCCATGCCAAAACAAAATTTCTCTTTATTCTGGATAATTCGATAACCATTTCTCTCTAAATCATCAATACGTTCTCCCGGTAACAGATTAATCATCGAATTTTGACTTTCCTTCCTTTTTCTCCAATTCTTCCAGTTCCTTTAATTCTTCATCCTGAATCTTATCATTATCGCGTTTTTTCTTTTTGCGGAATTTCAAATCTGAAACATTATATTCCCTGATTTCCTTTTCATCATTCACATCAACAACTACTTTTACCAACTGTTTCAATACATTTACTGAAGTCACTTCTCCTTTAAAACCATCAACAGTAGTAACAGACTCTCCTAAATCCGGAAGCTTGGAATTCAGATATTCATATGCCTCTTCCTCATTCTTTAAACAACACATCAATCTTCCACAGACACCGGATATTTTCGATGGATTTAAAGAAAGATTCTGCTCCTTTGCCATCTTAATCGATACTGGCACAAAATCAGATAAATAGGAATTGCAGCACAACGGTCTTCCGCAAATACTGATACCTCCGAGAACCTTTGTCTCGTCCCTAACACCTATCTGTCGAAGTTCAATTCTTGTCTTAAAAACAGATGCAAGATCTTTTACCAGTTCACGGAAATCAATCCGACCATCTGCAGTAAAATAAAACAATACTTTATTGTTATCAAAAGTGTATTCTGTGCCTATCAGTTTCATATCTAAGCCATGCTTTTTTATCTTTTCCAGACATATCTGTGCAGCCTTTTTTTCTTTCTCTTTATTCTTTTGTTCCTGCTCATCATCCTCAGCAGTAGAAATTCTTATGACTGACTTCAATGGCTGGACTACCTGACTCTCTTCTACCTCTCTGGGTCCCATAACGACACTTCCATATTCAATACCTCTTGCCGTTTCCACAATCACATGCTGCCCCTGTTTTATATCATAATCCGCAGGACTGAAAAAATAGATCTTTCCCGCTTTACGAAATCTTACACCAATAATTTTAACCATAATCTATTAACCTCCATTATAATCTTCAAGAAAAGCTGTCTCTTATTTTTAAAAACAGCATCTCTACAGCCAGTTCAAAATTTACGTTAGACTTTATCTGAAAACGTACTTCATTAATTGTTTGAAAAATAGTTTCTATTCCATGATAGGTAAGATGTTCTGCCTGTTGGCGGATACTGCGTTCCTCCTTATGGAAAACCATTTCTCCTACACTATGCGACACTTTATATATTAACACATCTCTATACCAAAGTTCCAGCAAATTTAAATAATTTCCTATATTATCCTTATATTCTTTCGCTATATTTTTTGCATTGGCATTCATATCTGCCACACTCATATGTTCTACATTTTTTGCAGCTCTTAATACTTCTTCCTTAAAATGAAAGAAATCATCAGATGCACAAATATCCTTTGCTTTTCCTATATTTCCTGCCGCAAATACAGCAGCTTCTTTTGCTCTGTAATCTACAATTTTTTCCCTTACCTTTAAATAATCCACTACTATCTTTTCTTCCACAGGACGCAAATCCATCGTTACACATCTGGATAAAATCGTCTGTAAAAGCATCTGTTTATTAGATGTCAGTAGCAATATCACACCATAGGAAGGGGGCTCTTCTATGGTTTTCAACAATGCATTCTGTGCTGCTGTATTCATCTTCTCTGCCTCATCCACAATATATATTTTCCTCTTATAAGCATAAGGCCGAATGATAATATCATTATTTATCTGGGTTCGTACTTCTTCTACTGAAATAGTCGCCGGCTTTTCATGTGTGACCCACTTAATATCCGGATTATTCCCACTCAAAAACTGTTTACAGGAATGACACTCCATGCACGGCTCATCTCCACCTCTTTCACATTGGACTGTCATAGCAAAAGCCTTGGCCATCATTTTTTTTCCCATTCCTTTTTCCCCGTTAATAATATATGCATGGGAAATTTTATCCAATTTTATGGCATTTTTAAAATGTTCTACTACCTTTTCCTGTCCAAGGATTTCATCAAATCCGGCCATTTTCAACCTCCACGATTTCTGTTTTATGTAAATATATCCAGAAGCAACCCTTCTATTTCGCCTATTTTACTTAAAATTGTAATATTATCTTTCTCATCCTCCATCAATGCGGCTGCTAATTCGTCTAAATTTTTATCGACCAGCTTGATTATGCCATAAACACGATGCCTTCCTCTTTTATCTAAAAAGTTATCTCTCGAAAATTCATGGGAACGATACACAAGCTCATTTAATATTTCTTTTACCAGCTCCCGGTATCTCCTCATATCTCTGATATCTTTTTTCTTAGAAATTTTTTCTCCCTGTTCATGAATCTGAGCCATCAAACCGCCGATTTTCTGCTGCAATTCCTGTTCCTGTATATTACTCACCAGCATAAATTTGAAAGTTCCCTCATTATTCTGTGCAGTGCGGTTAATCTCAGGATTTGGATTTGTCAGAATTTCCGATATTTTTATGTTATTCATGCCACTGCCATCCATATTCTACCTCCCACACTCTGTTGCTTTTTCCCTTATATAATCACATATTTCCTGCAGGCAACGATTGAGATCATCGTTGATAAACTTTTTGTTAATATGACTTTTCTGTATATTGTCTTCTTTAAAATCTTCCGTATCAGCCAGAAATCTTCTGCACAGCTCTGCATATTTCGGCTTTTCCTGCTTCATTTCCCGTTCCAATGCCCGCTTCAAACGAACGCCGTCTTCCACCTCTATGTAAATCGGTAACACTTTATCCTGTCCATAATAATCCCGAACTTTGCAAAAAGACTCCAAGGTTCCGATAAGAATATAATTTTGCTCTTTTTCAGTGACCTGACCATCATCCGCAGTAAAATAATTCCATACACCATGAATGGTCTGATAAGATCGCTTTTCGATAACAATTCCTTTTTTTTCCATGTCTTCTAATGTTTTTTCATCTACAAAATAATATTCTCTTCCATCTACTTCATTTGCTCTGATAGGTCTTGTTGTGTATCCTGTAATTGTCTTCAGCTCCGGCATACATTCTTTTATTTTATTATATAATGTATCTTTTCCTGACGAACTTTTCCCCATTAAATAGAAAATATAACTCATAAATCCTCCATTCCACACTTTTTGTATCCGAAAATGTGGATAACCTTAGTTCTACACAAATTGAATAGGGCTCCAATTCTCCTGAACTACCTTAATCATTTTACAGCTTTTATCCTCCATTCCCTGCACCTGTAATCCCATACTTAAATATTTATCGACTTTTTTGATAATATTGTCTGTAATAATTTCTCCCGGTGCCAAAAGTGGAACTCCCGGTGGATATAGATAGATAAACTCCTGAGAAATCTTTCCCTTTGCCATTTTCAGTTCTATCATATCATATTTTTCAAAAGATGCATCCCTAATTTTTTTACAAACCACCGCTTTTTCTGCATCAGGTAATAATTCATTATGATTTCTCTCCCTGTATTCAGAATATTTTCCTTCCGCATAGATTTCCCGATAGCGGATTGAAATTCTGATTTCTCTTTCTAAATCTAATAATGCATTATATAAACGCTCAAATCCGTCCGATGTATCATTGACAGATGTCATCCCTATCACATATCTCTCTGAAGCCATTTCCATCTGTAAATGATACTTTCTCAAAAGTTTGTCATATAATTTTTTACCATCGTAATAATTTTTATCCGGTATTATAACCAGTTTTGATTTATCATAATCAAATGCATACTCATGATTTTTTCCATTCCATAAGGTAAAATACCGGAGATTTTTACATTTTTCACGAAATAAATCTAACTTTTCCACATAATTATCAAAAAGAACTTTTTTATTGTGTATAAGCTTGTCCAGACATCTGTCAACACTTTCCATTAATACATAAGAAGGACTGCTGGACTGATAAATACTCAGATATTTTTTAATCGCCATTTCAGAAATTAAACTATTAAAATTAACATGAAGTATCGCTGTCTGTGTCAGAGATGGCAATGTTTTATGAAGACTTTGAATCACTATATCTGCTCCCTGATTTAATGCAGACTCAGGAAAATAAGAATGCATGCCAAAATGTGCTCCATGTGCTTCATCTACAATCAATGGAATATCATATTTATGTGCGATATCCGCAATTGCCCTAATATCAGAAACCACCCCCTCATAAGTAGGTGATGTGATAAATACAGCGCCAATCTCCTTAAGATCATTACTCTGCTGAATCAATTTTTCTATTTCCCGTGGATTTATTCCTCCATTTATTCCATATTCTCTATCATAAAAGGGATAAATATATTCTGATTTCAGATTTAACAGAAAAGCTGTATTATATGATGATTTATGAGAATTTCTTGCCATAAGAATTGTTTTTTTAATTTCTGTGGCTGCTGAAATAGCAGACATAATTCCACAAGTACTTCCATTCACCAAATAAAAGCTTTGTTTTGAATGATAGAATTCCGATACAACATTAAGACGTTTTTTGATAATCTCTTCCGGATGATGCAGATTATCAAACCCATCGATCTCAGTAATGTCATACAGATAGGGAGGCATTCCTTCCTCCCCCAGATCAGTACAATTACGTTTATGACCAGGCATATGAAAAGGGTAATAATCCGATTTACTGTAATCCATTAATTTCTCGTATAATGTTTCATATTTCTTCTCATCTTCCATTTCTGCACCGACCTTTATAATCAATGAATTATGATACCAGGGTCAAAAGGTCTGAACTCACATGAGCTTGCTCAAATGTGGGTGAATGTCCTTGAGACCCTGATCCTATAATATAAAAAAAATGCCCAGTTCCGGAATCGAACCAGAGACACGAGGATTTTCAGTCCTCTGCTCTACCAACTGAGCTAACTGGGCAAAGAGTTGCGGGGACAGGATTTGAACCTGTGACCTTCGGGTTATGAGCCCGACGAGCTTCCAGACTGCTCCACCCCGCGATAGTATATTTTATTATATGTCTATTTTTAAGATTTTATTCTTAAAAATAATGGGCAGAGGTGGATTCGAACCACCGAAGCAATTTGCAGCAGATTTACAGTCTGTCCCCTTTGGCCACTCGGGAATCTGCCCATAAAGCCGATGATCGGACTCGAACCGATAACCTGCTGATTACAAATCAGCTGCTCTGCCAATTGAGCCACATCGGCAAAAGAAACAAATGGGACCTATAGGGCTCGAACCTATGACCCTCTGCTTGTAAGGCAGATGCTCTCCCAGCTGAGC
The DNA here is from genome assembly GCA_034172985.1 of Lachnospiraceae bacterium. Classification (GTDB taxonomy): domain Bacteria; phylum Bacillota; class Clostridia; order Lachnospirales; family Lachnospiraceae; genus CAG-303. The sequence continues at coordinate 322 of JAXFDY010000130.1, read as the reverse complement.
TAAGATCCCATGTCCAGCGCCTGTCATTGCTGACCGACTTGATTAGTATATATTGAGTTTGTCCAAATGTCAACATTTTTTTGAAAATTTTTGTAAATCTCTTTTTGAGATTATTTCTCTTGCCGTGCTCCGATTGTGATGGTAGGATAAGAAACAAGAAAAGAAAACGGAGACACAAAAATGCTTAGACCAAAGATCGGCCTTGACTGGGATGATGTGACGGCGCCATTCAACAGCCTTGCAATTCAGATGGCCAATGAAAAGTACCGGATAGAACCGCCGCTTACGCTTGAAGAAATTGACAGCTGGGAGAATACCGGTA
>JAXFDY010000075.1:0-2612 GCA_034172985.1 Lachnospiraceae bacterium | reverse complement strand
GTTTCTCCCAAGGGCAAACAAATCGGGCATTCCCTTTGCTTTGCAACTACACACAAGGGTGCTGACTCGCTTATGAACTTCATTTTCAAAAACATTGGCGATTCTCCTTGTGTCTTTGGCATGGAAGCCACCGGCCATTACTGGTATCCCATTTATTCCTTTCTAAAAGCAAAAGGGTATACCATCTATGTAATTAATCCTATCCAGTCTGATTCTTTGAGAAAAATGTATATACGACAAACCAAAAACGATTCCATAGATTCTTTTTTGATTGCAGAAGTGATACGATTCGGTCAGTTTTCCACCACTTCCATGGCAGACGAAAACATTCTTGCCATGCGCCAGTTATGCCGTTACCGTGATTCTGTCATTTCCTCCAGAACCGAAATCAAGCTCCGCATCAGCACGATTATGGAACAGATTTTTCCGGAGTACGAAAAACAGTTTTCCTCACTTTGGCTGAGCACATCCATGGGCATTCTGGAAAAATACCTCACCCCTGAGAACATTCAGAACGCCCCATTAGATGAGCTCTATGGAATCATAAAAGATAAGAGCCACAACCGGCTTACTATGGATAAAGCCCTTTCCATCAAGGAAGCTGCGGCTGATACCTTTGGTATTAAGATAGCACAGGAGGCCTTCTCTTTCCAGTTAAAACAGCTTATTGACCGAATGCATTTTCTGGATCAGCAGATAGAAGCTCTTGATTGTCAGATTCTTGGTTACTATGAGAAGTTTGATTGTTACCTGCACACCATTCCTGGAATCGGCATGATTGGTGCCGCTACTATTTTGGCTGAAATCGGTGATACAAAAAGATTTAAGAGTTCATCAGCCTTAGTTGCCTTTGCCGGTATTGATCCAACGGTAAGACAGTCCGGCGAATTTAACAGCATACATAACCATATGTCAAAGCGCGGTTCTCCTTACCTACGGCATGCCATTTTTCTTGCTGCGACTACCTGCTCTTTCCACAACAGCCCTTTGAATGCCTATTACAAAAAGAAACGCGACCAAGGCAAACACCACTTAACTGCCACCGGAGCTGTAGCAAGAAAGCTTACCACCGTAATCTATGCCGTATTACGGGATGGTAAGCCTTATGAACCTAAGAAGTTTTGTTAATGTATGGTAGTAAGACTAGGATTTAAGCCTGCCTGTGGGGAGGCTTGGTTGTGGTGTGATAAATTATTGGTTTAACTCTGCTTTTAATGTTTTTAAGAAATACTCACATGCATCATTTTCATTATCAAATCTATGATAATCATTCTGTCCTCCTCTTTCATCAATATAAAAGCATTCCCAATAAATATGCACCTGTCGAAAAACATATCTATCTGATGATATACTACTATTTATTGAATAATACCTGCCTGGTACATTTAACTCCTCAAGCTTGTTTTTTAATTCTTCACTGTTCATTACTAATTTCCCCCGACCTGTTTTATTATGCCTTTCTTCAATAAGACATCAACACTAACCGAAGAACGATATTGTGTTCCTAATCCTATATTCCCAAATGCTGGAGCTATCGTCGATGCTTCAACCTCAAATGGTTTAACAACTTCAAATTGTCTATATTGAGATAAATCTGCATCATATGGTAATGCTCTCATTTCCATAGGTGTTCCTGTGGGTGAAAAGAATTTTCCTTTCTTTCCACCAAACCTATCAATTTTGTCTCCAGCCATTAAATAGATTTTCTTTTCTGTTCCTGGCACAGCTCCATTATTTGCGGGATAATATGGTACCAATTCCGTACAATTACTACTTGACTTCCCATAGCTGGTCTTATCTGCTCCAGCTTTCCTTTGCGCATTCAGTCTGTTTTGGGTTCTCCAATCAGTATTCGGATTCTCTCTCGGGGGAGTCGCTGTGTAATCAGGACCACTCTTCTTTACATTGTTGGCAGCATAGTTCTTTGCCCTCTCCTCACCATGGACGATCTCATAGTTTACCAGCTTCTTGGCATCCTGTGCATTGTAGCCCTAATTCTTGTATTTATCATACAGGGATTTCTTGCTGTACGAGCTATTCTCCTTCGTTCCATGTCCTGTTGGGTCATGGTTACGGATTGGGTTATTCTGGCAGTAGGTATACAGGTTCAGTCCCAGTCCACATATATAACGGATGATGTTACTGCTACAGTCTTTCTCTGCGACTACTTCTCTATCCTCATTATAGAGGAATTGCACTAATCTGCCGTTCTCTTTCATCTCTGCACGAAGACACAGGACCATAACAGTTCTTCTGAATGTCCGAAAGTATAACCCTGATTATAATTATTTTAAATATTCATTTGATTTAAATATATACTTTTTCATAAGTTTCGCTCTTTTATTATCTAGTTCTGATGTTCCAATTTGAACATCAAACTTAAAGAAAAACCTATCTGATATTTCATTTTCTAAAGATTTCAATTCATCTTTATCTGTATGATTCTTTAAAAAATCCAACCAATCTCTGGCTTCATTTTCATTCTGAATCAATAAATAATCTTTTTCCTCCTTCTTCATTAATTCAATAGTTTCTATTAACTCACTCAATATTATTATTAATTCGTTATGCTTTTCGTCGTCAATCTTGTTCATAATTTTCTCACTTCCACG
>JAXFDY010000052.1:0-18908 GCA_034172985.1 Lachnospiraceae bacterium | reverse complement strand
TTTGACATGAGCAAAAGCTCCTTTCTGATAGGAATCCATTTCCAATCTGGCAGGTACACAACCTAGCGCGTTATTCGGGTATTGCCTTCCGGCTCCCAACCAGCTAAAACATAAAACCCTGTCGAATGGACTAATTGACTTCATTGCAGGTATCAGCTGAAGAATCAGCTTCCCAAGGAGGAATACATTATTTGTCCTATCCTAAGAGATAATACCTTATGTTTTATCTGGTGTCTATCAGGAACCGTCAGACATGATAATTATTTTTAGATAGCATCTGATGAAGGAAGAATACCTTCTTCTGCTATCTGGTATATAGAAACTTATTAACCAGGTAGTCTTAATTGACTACATCATTATTATACTAGGAGGTATTTTATGAAAACACATTATAACAAAAGAAGAAATTTAAATATGATCCGTATGAATATTCCCTTTGTGAATATCCGTTTTGTATTAACTGCTCTTTTAGCAACCATTTTAATCGCTATGATAGCAGGAAATTCTATGCAGGCTGAGGGAAGTTCCACTCCGGAATATAAGTACTATAAATCCATTACCATCGAATCAGGTGACACGATATGGAGCATAGCCCAGCAATATATGGATGATGATTATCTTTCTGTAAATGACTATATTGAAGAAGTAGAAGCAATAAATGATATTTCCTCTGATAAGATTACCGCAGGAAATTCTATCATTATTCCATATTATTCCATAGAGAAGCACTGACGGCTTTAAACATACGGTCTTTTACACCTGGGTTTTCCCGGTTCAACTGTGCTATGAATTCCTTAATATATTGTCGTCTTGTATTTCCATCTGCAGGACATGGATTTTTAGCTACCGGAAGCTGATATTTATTTTTAAATCCTATCACATCACATTCCCTTACATAAATCATCGGCCGTATTACATCTAATCCGGTTCTGTCAAGATGTGTATAAGGAGAAAATGTGTGAAAACGTCCCTCATATAATAAGGACAACATCATCGTTTCTATCACATCATCTTTGTGATGGGCATAGGCGATTTTATTGCATCCCAGTTCCAATGCCTTGTTATTCAATGCACCTTTCCTCATTTTAGCACAAAGAGCACATGGATTTGATTCTTTTCTTTCCTGAAAAATGATAGCTGCAATCTCTGTGTCTACGATATAGTATTCTATATTGAAAGACTGACATAACGTCCGTATTGTATCTAAATTCTGTATACCCAATCCCAAATCAACCGTAATAGCTTTTATATGAAACTTTTTGGGATAAAAATGTTGTAATGCCTGTAATGCATATAATAATGTCAGACTATCCTTGCCTCCAGAAATTCCAATAGCAATCTGATCTCCATCCTGAATCATCTGATAATCATCAATTGCCTGACGTGTATACGAAAGTAACTGCTGTAATTTCATTTTGTATAATCCTTCCTTTCTTCATGTGTTATAACATTTTTTAGTGTCATAATCAATCTTAATTTCCAGATAAAATATCTGTTTACAAACGAGCAGAAGTGTAGTAAAATACTTTTATCGGTTAAATATCTGTTTAACCGATAAAAGAGGTTTTAAAATAAGAGAGGAATATATTTATGGCAAAAAATGAAAGTTTATTCTATAAAACCAAAGAAGAACATTTAATTATTAAATATCGGGAATTATGTAATATATTGCCACCATATGCTAAAAACTTTCTTCAATCCAAAGAATTAATTACCAAATACAGCACATTAGTTGCTTATGCTTATGATCTGATTACATTTTTTGAGTTTCTTAAGCGTGTAAATCCTTCTGTGAAAAATTTATCTATCAAAGAAATTCCTGCAGAACTTCTGGATCAATTAACGGAGGATGATATTTTGGAATATCAGCGTTATCTGCGATTGTCAGTGAACGAAACAGAATCAAAAGCAAACAAAATCCAGAATGATAACAAAGCGATTGCCCGCAAGATGACTCCTGTCCGGGGTTTATTTGATTCTCTGGTTCGAAAACAGTATATTAAAAGCAACGTAGCCAAAATGGTTCCTATGCCCAAAATCAAGGAACCTAAGATTATCAAACGTCTGGATAATGATTCCGACAATAACGAAATTGTTAAATTATTATCTGGCATCGATGATTTAAAATCCCTTTCGATTACTGAAAAACAACGAAAATTTCTGGAAAAAACCTGGTATCGCGACAAAGCAATCCTGAATTTATTTCTTGGAACAGGAATTCGTGTTTCTGAATGCCAGGGGTTGGATATATCTGATATCGAATTTGATATGCGATATTTAAATATCAAACGAAAAGGTGGTTTTTATGACCGTGTTTATTTTAATGAAACTGTCAAACAGCATCTCGTGGAATATCTGGAGCATGAACACGACCATTATCTATCCGATGACACACTGCCTGAAGATAAAAATGCCCTATTTCTTTCTAATAAAGGAAAACGTATGAGTGTAGATGCCTTGGAACATCTCGTAGAGAAATATACATTAATGATTCTTGGAAAAAGTTTTAGTCCCCACAAGTTGCGTGCAACATACGGCACTGTACTATATCAAAAAACCGGGGATATTCGACTGACAGCAGATGTTCTTGGTCATACATCTGTAACCACAACATCCAAACATTATGCCGCCCAGACAGAACAAAATAAAAGGAAAGCAGGAGATTTGGATTTCACATCCTAATCTCCTGCAAAAGCAGATTTTTATTTGAAATGATATGCTCTTTCTGCCATATCAATAATACATTCTGCAGCATCATCTACATTATAAAGAGAACTGTTCAAGCACAAATCATAAGTCTTTGCTTCTCCCCATTTTTTATTTGCATAATAATTATAGTAATTAGCTCTCCGCTTATCTGACTTATTAATCATATCCCATGCATCACTTTCCTTTGATACCTGATCCCGTTTCATGACACGCTGAATACGATCTTCCTTATTGGCATGAATAAATACATTAAATACATTTTCGAAGTCTTCCAAAGCATAATCAGCACAACGTCCAACAATCACACAGGAACCTGCATTTGCAATTTTCTTTATCGCATCAAACTGTGCCAGAAATACCTTTTGTCCTACCGGTACATCCATAAATCCTGTCCCGCCATATCCCAGCGAATATGTATCCATAACTAATGAATAAAGAAAGCTACTCGTTGGCTTCTCGTCATGTGTTTCAAAAATCTGTTCACACAATCCGCTTTCTTTCGCAGCAACTGTAATTAATTCCTTATCATAATATGGAATATCTAACTTTTCCGCAATCCTCTTTCCAATCTCTCTGCCACCGCTTCCAAACTGTCTTCCAATTGTAATAATAATTTTGTCTTGCATAAAAAAAACTCCTTTCCTATTTGGTTGCAAGTATATTCAATAACTTTTGAAAATACTCCGGCAATTCCGAATCAAACTCTATATATTTTTTCGTTCTCGGATGAACAAAACCCAAGGTTTTAGCATGTAAGGTCTGTCCTGTAAGATGATAAGGACAATTCTTCGGTCCATATATCTCATCACCTAAGAGAGGATGACCAATTTTGGTCATATGTACTCTGATTTGATGGGTCCGTCCCGTTTCCAGCTCACACTCAATATAGGTAAAATTCTTAAACCGCTCCAATACCCGATAATGTGTCACTGCTTCTCTGCCGTTTTTATAATTTACAGCCATCTTTTTTCTATCACGCACATCTCGTCCAATCGGTGCATCCACAACCCCCTCATCTTCTTTTATGGAATTATATACAATTGCCTGATATTTTCTTGTAATACTATGTTCTTTTAACTGTTCAGCAATAAAATTATGGGCATAATCGTTTTTACATGCTACCAAAAGTCCTGTGGTATCCATGTCAATCCTGTGAACGATTCCCGGACGAAGCTCCCCATTAATGCCTGACAATTGATCTTTACAATGATACATTAATGCATTGACTAACGTACCTGTATAATGTCCCGGTGCCGGATGAACTACCATTCCTTTTGGTTTATTCACAACAATAATATCTTCATCCTCATAAACAATATCCAAAGGAATATTCTCTGCCGGAATATCTATAGGAACTGCTTCCGGTACAATAATACAAACTTCATCCCCCACATTCAACTTATAATTTGATTTAGTAACTTTCCCGTTTACAGTTACCTGCTCATCATCCAAAAGCTTTTGAATTCTGGAACGGCTAAATTCCGGTATTTGATCAGACAAATATTTATCAACACGCTGTTTATGACTATCTTGGCTGACCTGAAAAATATTTTCCTCCATTTTATTCTCCTGATGTCTTTTTCTTTATAGCAAACACTTTATCTAAATCTTCTTCTTTCATAAAAAATAAAATCAAAATGACTAGCAGAAATATGGATACCGTAACATAACAATCTGCCACATTAAAAACAGGAAATTCAATAAAATCTGTTTTTATAAAATCAACAACATAACCATGCCATATCCGGTCAATCAAATTTCCGAGAGCACCTGCAACCAAAATAATCAAATCCAGTTTTGTAATGAATATGATATTTCGATTTTTTTCATTGACAGCAAATTGCAAGCGATATACCACAAACAGAATTGCTGCGACTAAAATAACTGTTATTACAACAAACAATGGGATTTTCCCCGAAAATATTCCCCATGCAGCCCCAGTATTTTCAACATAGGAAAAACTAAGAATATTTTTCAGAAAAACAATATCTTCTTTTTCTTTCAAAACCGTGATAGCCATATATTTGGTATATTGGTCAATGCCCAAAAGAACAAGAACCAATACAACCCATCCTATCACCGCCATTACATTTTTCTTATTTATCATTATACTCTCCTGCCAGGATACAATCTAAAGCTTCTTTCATTTCCATCCAATTCACAGAGCGATCAATGGAGGCAGTTCCAATCTCATTCACTACAACAAATTTGATCTTTCCTGATTCCATTTTTTTATCACTATATGTAGCATGAATGACATTATCCAAATCAATACGATTCTCCGACACAGGCAGATCATAAGCCTTGAGTAAATCAATAATTTCATTCATGGAATCCTTTGGAATATATCCTTTCTTATATGAAATAAATGCTGATCCCGCCATGCCGATTGCCACACATTCACCATGAAGACGATACATATAAACATATTTTTCTATGGCATGTCCAAGCGTATGTCCCATATTTAATAAGGCTCTCTCGCCCTGCTCCTTAAAATCATTCTCTACTACTTTTCTCTTAGTATCACAACTTACTTTAATAATGTAAGAAAGAGCGTCTTTCTCATGAGCTCTGATTTCCTGTACATGTTCCTTGAGATAGTAAAAAAATTCTTTATCCTTTATCACACCGTACTTAATAACCTCGCCCATTCCCGATAAAAATTCCTGCTCAGTCAGAGATTCCAGTGTGTTTGTGGCAATATAAACAAGTTTTGGCTGATAAAAAGCTCCTACCATATTCTTATATCCATCAAAATCTACTCCAGTCTTTCCTCCTACACTACTGTCTACCTGGGCTAACAGCGAAGTCGGAATCTGGATAAAATCAATTCCCCTAAGATAAGTAGCTGCCGTATATCCTGTAAGATCACCCGTGACCCCGCCTCCCAATGCAATCAGCATATCTTTTCGATCAAACTGGTGTTCAATCAGGAAAATATACAAATCCTTCACGGTATCCAGATTTTTATTTTTTTCCCCTGCTTCAAATGTAAAAATATATACTTCCTTTGCACACTTTTCAAGTAATTCTTTTATTTTATCTCCATAAAGCGGTCCAACATTTGTCTCCGTAACAATACATAACCTTTTTTCGGAAACATTTAATTTCTTAACTTCTTCTTCCAACCGTTCAAAATTTTCTTCTATTACAATATCATAAATAGGTATCTGATTCTCATGTACTGTCAGTCTCTCTGTCATATTTCTTTCCTCTCCTAAAAAATATAGTTAGGCATTTGCGAAACCCGTAAGTTAAATATAGTCATTGATATATTGATGTCAACATATCAATGACTAACATAAATCTTAATTAAATGATGCTACATCAAAGCCGCCACTTGTAAGTAAATCCTGGAAATCTCCGGATATATCTACATTCTCCGGAGTAATAATGAAAATATAATTCGATACCTTCTGCAAATTACCATTAATCGCGTAGCAGGAACCTGATGTAAAATCTACAATCCTCTGTGCTATCTCCACATGTAATCCTTCCAGATTTAAAATAACTGCTCGTCCGCTCAACAATGTATCTGTTACTTCTCTTGATTCTTCAACACTTGTTGGCTTAATTACACATACTTCCATAATACTCCTTCCCGTTTTCATAGGAACTACCTTTGAACTGTTTCTTGTTCTTGATGAACTGCGTGATACTTCTTTTACACGTTTCTCTGGAAGATCGGTCTCATCTTCCTCATATTCCTCTTCACGACTTTTTCTCTTATATCCTCTTGCAGGCTTGTTATCTTCATCATCGTAATCATCATATTCTTCATCATACTCATCATCATAATCGTTATTCAACTGAAACATATCTAAGAACTTATCTCCAAATTTACTCATTTTATTCATTCTCCTTAAGTTTATATATTCTTTCACCAAAAATTCCGGTTCCTACTCTTACATGAGACGCCCCTTCCTCGATGGCAGTACGATAATCCCCTGTCATTCCCATCGACAGTAAATCCATACTTACATTATCAATGTTTTTTTCCTTAATGTCAACAGCTAATTGTTTTAATTTTCTAAAATAAATCCGATTATCCTCCTCATTTTCTACAAATGGCGCAATCGTCATAAGACCTTTAATCCGGATATGCGAAAATACAGCGATTTCCCGAATCATTTCCAACGTTTCTTCCATTTTTAAACCAAATTTACTTTCCTCTTCCGCTACATTAACTTCAATTAAAATATTTACTACTACATCTTTTTTTGCTGCCTCTTCCTCAATCGTCTGAGCCAGTCTGACAGAATCAACAGAATGAATCATTGTAACTTTATCTACTACATATTTTACTTTATTCCTCTGTAAGTGACCAATCATATGCCACTTGATATCCTTCGGTAGCTCTTCATATTTATCACAAAGCTCCTGAACCTTATTTTCACCAAATTCTCTTACTCCATGCTGATACAGCTCCCAAATATCCGAAACCGGTTTTGTTTTACTTACCGCAATCAATGTGACCTCATCTTCGCTTCTGCCCACTCTTTCACACGCTTCTTTGACTTCCTGAAGCACATGTTCATAATTTTCTACTAACATTTCAATCCTCTTTTCTATCTAACGGAATACTACATCATTTTCATTAACCATATTTCCCTCAATCACAATATGATCGTATACCTTTAAGCCATAAGAAGTATCCGCCTGAATCAGATAATAGTCTCCGCTTTCTGCTGCTTTCTCAATTCTTCTAAAAATACAATAACCACTGTTAACATTATAAACCCCCTCCAGTCCGGCAGTCTGACCCACTGTAAAAGTATCTGTGGAATCATTTTTTACAATGACATCTCCCTTTTCAAAATCTTCTCCATCAATATAATAATAATTTTCATCAGAATAATAGATTTCCGGGGTAATATGTTTAATGGTTAACTGATTATTTTCATCCACCATTTGTTTATTAAATCCGATTTCATCAGAATCTCCTCCCTTAGAAGCAAATTCCAGCGGAATGGTAAAGAAATCTTTTGATATAACGGAACTTTTAGGAATCTTTAGTCCTTCAGTCTCATTCTCTACAATCTGTATTTGTCCATAGCGTTCCGATGCATATTTAATCATGTATTTATCTAACGTCACAACACCGAATGTACAGTCATTCTGTGTAATAACCTGAAAATCACCCACAACCGTGGTTCCATCTTCTACGAATTTAATCTTCATTCTGGTATCTTCCTGACGTTTCTGTGCTTCTTCCCCTGATAATGGAAACAACACCTGCCATACTTCCTCTGTGATTACTTTATATGCAGCATCTCCCGCTGCAACTAAATCTCCTGATGCAACTGATTTTTTGCTATAATTATCATTTTCAAAATCAGACGCCGAAATTTCACTGAGTTGCTTTGATTCATATCCATCCGTATAATATTCTACGATGCCGGCCACCGTTGACTTATTTACCGAATAATTATATGTCCCATCTGCACTTAACTCAGCTAATTTTTCATTAATTGCATTCATATTTGCACATTCCAACAAAGCTGAAGACAAATCAATTTTAAAATTATATGTCTCACCAAAATTCATATCCGAGTAACCTGCAGTAAAATTAGAAATATGCTGTTGCAGTGCATCATAATCCTCATCTGTCAATTCCATGCTTTCTTCATTATTTTCCAGATATTCCTGTATTTTGCCACTTTCATCTATGGTGTATACAGTATTTCCTACAGAAGTCCTTTCTCCGGATCGGATGTAATAATTCATATATCCTGAAACATCTGCCGGAACAGTTGTCTCTGTCCTCAGAAAAAGTGCTGTATATGTTTTATTCGTCACATCTGCACTTTTCCCATAAACCACCTCATAAATAGATACCCTGTCCCTTGTAAAATACATTACCATATAGATGGCAATATACGCAAATATCACCGCAAATATCACAAAACCTATGTTAATCGATATAGGTCTTCGATACTTCACTACCTTTTTTCTTTTCCGCTTTCTATTTTTTGAATTAGTCAAACTATTTTCCTCCATTACTTGCATTCTATAATTATACATCAAACAAAAAGATGTGTCCACAATACTTGGAAAAAAAAACTATTTTCAGTATATTTCATATGAATTTTGGAAAAATATAAATATAAAATATATTATAGAAAGGATGATTATTTATGAATACACGAGGATTGGATTATACAATTCTTACCATCGCCATCATTGGTGCCATTAACTGGGGACTTGTAGGATTTTTTAAGCTTGATCTGGTAAATATGATTTTTGGTGATATGACGATTATTTCCAGAGTCATCTATGCAATTATCGGTCTCTGCGGTTTATATCTTGTCAGTCTCTATGGACGCGTATCAAATGCAATGAACAGTTAAAAACCAAGTAATTGCATAGAAAACAAGAAGAGGATGCGAAAAAGGCATCCTCTTCTTGTTATTTATACATTTCACGCCACTCAAGATCACCACGGTCCAATGCTTTAATCAAAAGCTCTGCCGTAGCAAGATTCGATGCCAGCGGTATATTGTTTAAATCACATAATTTAAAAATATTATAGATGTCAGGCTCATGTACTTTAGGAGACAGCGGATCTCTCAAAAAAATAACTAAATCCATCTGATTATCCTCTATCTGTGCGCCGAACTGATGCTCTCCTCCCAAATGTCCAGCTAAAAATTTATGAACATTCAAATTCGTAACTTCTTCCACGAGTCTTCCCGTTGTAGCAGTCGCATATAATTCATGGCGACTGAGAATCCCCCTATACGCAATGCAGAAATTCTGCATCAGCTTTTTCTTTGAATCGTGTGCTATTAACCCAATGTTCATCGTAAAGTCCTCCTATACAAGTTTTCTTCTCTGAAGTCCAACATTAAGAACAAATCCCATTCCGATATATAAACTGAGTAATGAACTAAGTCCATAACTTACAAACGGAAGTGTCAGTCCTGTGTTCGGCATCATATTTGTTACCACCGCTATATTTATAAAAGTCTGAATGGCAATAATTGCCGCCACACCTGAGCAGATGATTTTTCCTGCCATATCAGGTGCATGAGCACCTATATAAACACACTCAAAGCAAATAAGTGCCAAAAGTACAATAAGACTTGCAGTACCCACAAAACCCAATTCTTCTCCAACGATAGCAAAAATAAAATCTGTCTGCGGTTCAGGAATATAATTACCATTTTTAATGCTATCCTCGCTGGTATTATTCAGACCCTTTCCCCATAGCCCTCCTGAACCAATTGCAAGAACTGCGTTTCTCTGCTGATAACCAATTGCCTGAGCCGCTTCATTATCTTCATCATAAAATCCAACCAGTCTGTTATACTGGTAAGGCTCCAAAATAGTCTGATCCGGCTGCATAATCAGATAGACCAATACAACCATAACCGGAATCATAACACCAATAAAACTAAATATGACCTTATAACTCAATCCTGCCATATAAATCATGACTGCAAAAACAACGCAAATTGCAATACTGGTTGATAAATCCGGCTGCTTATAGATTAAAAGAATCGGAATTCCAAATAGCACAAGTGTCGCAAATAATATTTTAAAAGTATTGAGCCTGTCCTTATACTTATTAAAAAAATATGCAAAAAACAAAATCATAAATATCTTTGCAAATTCAGATGGCTGTATCTGAATCCCTGCGATTTCAATCCATCTTTGCGCACCCAGATGTTCTTCTCCAAAAATCTTAACAGCCAATAACAAAACAAGATTAAACGCATAAATCAGCCATGCAAATTTTAACACAAAATGATAATCTATCAATGCAATCACTGTCATAGCTATAAGCCCCATTATAAGCCCCATCAGCTGTTTCGTCTCATAAGTTGTTTCATCCGTAGCACTGGCTATTACATTTAGCCCTAGCACTGAAATGCTGATCAAGAAAATAATCAGTCTGAGATTCAGATGATTGAACTGATATGTTTTTATTTTTGTTAATATCTGTTTATAAAGTCTGTACATCTATAATCCCTCATAATTTTCGGAAACCTATTTTGCATTTCCCCCATGCTTCAATTCCTTAATCGGAATATTTGCAATCAAAGCAGGAACATTTCCATTGTTTCCGTCTGATTCTGTCTGCGTGATCTGAATATCAAGTCCCTCGCTATCAATCTCCATATATTTTGCAATTACCTTAATGATATCATTCTTAATCAATTCCATCGTCTCCGGTGAACAATTTGCCCTGTCCGAGACTAATAAAAGCTTTAATCTGTCCTTGGCAATATCACCTGATGATTTTTTTCTAAACAAATCAAAAACACTCATCTACCCTGCCCCCTTAATTTTTCTTGAAAATATTTGCAATTTTTGAAAAAATACCATTTCCTGCGCTTAAATCCAATAAAGGAACCTCTTCACCTACAATACGTCTGCAGATATTCATATATGCCTGTCCTGCCAATGTATTATTACCTACCAGTGGTTCTCCCTGATTTGTAGAAATAACTATATTCTCATCGTCCGGTACTGCACCAATCAGATTAATTGCAAGAATGTCAAGAACATCTTCTATCGACATCATCTCGCCTTTTTTTACCATATCCATACGAATTCGATTCACAATCAAATCTGTACGTTTCATTTCATTTGCCTCTAACAGGCCAATAATTCTGTCTGCATCCCTGATGGCAGATACCTCGGGAGTAGTGACCACAAGAGCACGGTCTGCACCGGCAATGGCATTTTTAAATCCCTGCTCAATACCGGCCGGACAATCCAGAATTATGTAATCAAATTCATCTCTTAACTCATCGGTCAGCTTTTTCATCTGTTCCGGTGTTACACTTGTTTTATCTCTTGTCTGGGCTGATGGCAGAAGATACAGATTTTCATAACGTTTATCCTTAATCATGGCCTGCTTTGGACGACAATTTCCTTCTACAACGTCTACCAGATTGTATACAATTCTGTTTTCCAATCCCATTACAACATCCAGATTTCTAAGTCCTATATCTGTGTCAATCAGAACTACTTTCTTATTTAATTTTGCCAATCCTGTACCAACATTGGCTGATGTAGTAGTTTTTCCTACTCCACCTTTTCCTGATGTAATAACTATTACTTCACTCATTTTTACACCTACAAATCCTTTCTCGTTTATTTATTAAAATTTTAAAACATTTAACAGATCCTTGCTCAACGGATCGATGAAAATATTTCCATGGTCCAGATAAGCAATCTTTGTTTCTGCTTTTGATCGTTTCGGCTTTTCTGTGCATCTTGCGATGGTGTCACCGATTCTTACCTGAACTGGTGACATGTCAAGTGCCACAATAAATGCATTTGCATCGCCGCCTAATCCGGCCGAAACATTCCCTTTCAATGAACCAAGAATAATTACATTTCCCCCGGCTGACACTGCTGCACCCGGATTTACATCCCCGATAATCACAACGGAAGTATCACTTTCCAGTAACTGACCGGAACGCAAAGTTCCACGGAAAAACTTTCCAGTATTTCCTCCATCTTCCTTTTCTAAATCCGCTTCCGGCTCTATCGGAACTTCTGTCACCGGCTCATGAATGGTATTTCTACCATTATTAACCAAATTCTCGATTTTTTCAACTGATTTTTTAAAAAGTTGTGTAAGATTTTCACTATTGTCGATTACACAGGCAATATTTAAATCCGAGGCTTCACTTATTACATCAAGAAGCTCTTTTTGTTCCATATCAGACAATTCACGTCCTTCAAAAGAAACAGCCATGGTTCCATTTCCAAAAAATTTTGCGGAGTCTCTTAATTTTTCTGCTAAAGATACCTTTAACTCTTCAAACGGAGTTTCTTTATCCATGACAATTACAATTCCATATTTATTGCCTTTAATCATTATCGAATTCTTATTCATGATTTCTCCCTTTCCATTTTTCAGATATTAACCGGCAGTATCTGTGTTTTCCGCCGCTTTCGCCGGTCCATCAGAATTTCCGGCTTTAATTTGATCCAGCGTTATTTTTCCGAAATAAAAATCATAGATATCATCTGCCAGACTGATTGCATTTGACGATGTATAGCCATTCTGAAGTACAATACTCATAGAAATCTGTGGATTTTCCAGCGGAGCATACGAAATAATCAGTGCATGATCCGGTTTCTTTTCATTTTCCTGGGCAGTTCCCGTTTTTGCTGCAACCGTCATTCCAAGCCTCTTATTCATTCCATTAGAAGAGGATGCCGCAGCCTCCGCCATACCAGACTGTATCAAATTAATACTCGTTGATGAGACATCCAGTTTTGTTACGGATTTTTCTGCTTTCTGCTGTTCTTCCCCTTTGATATCAACCACTTTATCAATTAATGTTAATTCATAATTTACTCCTTCGGATGCTATCGTATTCACATATCTGGCAAGCTGTACACCGGTAAAACTATGGGAGCCCTGACCAATTGCCGATGCCACACCACTGGTAGTGGAGAATAGTGGCTTCGATTCTTCCACTTCGACACCGGATTTCGATGTAAGGCTGAACATATCTCCATATTTCTGTAATCTTTCCAGAGATTCTGCATCCGAATAATTCCCATTATTCATACTACCCAGACGATAACCTACTTCATAGAAAAAACTATTACAGGAATTTTTGATTGCACCAACCACATTCAGATTTCCATGAGCACTTGGATATATCCAGCACTTTGGAGATGGTGTAATCTTTGTATAAATACCGGCACAATTAATTGTACTTCCGGAAGATATAACCCCTTCCTCAAGTCCTGCCACAGCCGATAATGGTTTAAATGTAGAACCAGGAGCCGTTCTCATTCTTGTAGCTCTTGCATATAACGGACTCGATTCATCGTCATTTAATTTATTCCAATAAGCTGCATCAATGGAACCAGAAAATACATTATTATCATAACTCGGATAAGAAACCATTGCTAAAACATTTCCCGTTCCCGGTTGGACAATCGTGACTGATGCCGAACAGGGATTTAATGCCAGCATCGCCGGAGTAATCGTAAGATTTTTTATCTGTGTCATCATAAAATCGTACGCAGAATAAGATCCACTGGTCAATCTGGAATAAGCCGATTCATCATAAGGTAACACATTTTGATCATAGAGCAGCTTACAAACCTGACTTCCATATATTGTTCCATTATAAATCAGATATTTGTAAATCAGTTTTGTAAACTCCTTATCCTCCATCAGATAACTCTTGATATATTCAACTAATGACTGGTAAATCGTTTCTCTATCTATATAAGTCTGATCCACATTCAGGATACTTGTGTCCACCCAGTCATTATCTATGCAATATAAAAGCATATCTCTTAGACTCAGATTATCCCGCATCCAATTTTTATAGGTCTCATCATCTGTATCAATATTACTCTTAGGAATTAGATTTACCCCATAAGAAGAGTCTGAAAGCAGATTGAAGATATAAGTGTAATATTCATTCATTTCCTTGCTTTCAGAAGAAAGAGGACCTGCCTGCGGGTTGTACAACTGACTCTCAATTGTCTGCATGACATTCTGTCTTCTCTCAGACATCTTTGCATACACATTTTTTTCATTCTCACTGGACCCATCTGCGTTAAATTTCTCACAGTCAACCATATTGTTATTAATCACCTGAAAGAACACATCATATATGGATATTTTCCAATCCTTATTATTGTTCTCATCTACATGAGAATTGACAATATTTGAAGCAATGATCTTTGCAAGATGCTGCTCAATTAAATGATAAATACCTATCTGCAAATCAGAACGAATCGTAAGATAGACATCATTACCAGCTACTGATTTTTTTTCATCAATAACAGATTTGACCTGACCCATACTGTCTACAAGAACTTTCTCATAACCTTTAGTTCCTGATAACTCCAATTCATAGCTTTCTTCAATGCCATCCTTACCCACAATATCATTTAATTCATACTTAATATCGTCCTCCGAAAGCTGACTGTTCAGTTCATTCATCTGCTCTTCGGATATTTTTCCCGTATATCCGATAATATGAGAAAAATACAGACTATTATTATAAATTCTCTGGGTATCTTCTCCAATAGATACACCTGGAAGTTCATTTTCACCCTCATATATAGCTGCCACCGTCTCCTCGCACACATTTTTGGCAATTGTGGTTGAAATATATTTCTGGTACATATTCAGTGACAAATCATAGCGAATCATTGCAATTTTCCATGCCCGTTCTTCTCCATACTTTTCTTTGTCAATATCATACTTTTTCTCACTCTGCAGATATTCTACTGCCTCTGCTGCTGTTGTCTCTGACAATTTTTCTTTTTCTGTATCCAGATTTTCTGTTCCGTAAATATTTTTCAAAAACCGGGCTTTGCTGTTCTCTGACAGTGATGAGGAATACGCATACTGACCATTGCTGTAAACAATCGGATAATCATTTATCAGAGAATCTCCGTTTTTTTCAATGATATGGATAGTTTTACTGATAATTTCATTCATCTGTTCATCAGTAGCACTTTCCAGAATATCCTCAATCTGAACAGAATATGTGGTTTCGTTATATGCCAGAAGATTCCCATCCGCATCATAGATATCCCCTCTGGTAGCCATAGAATATCTTGTCTTTTCTGTCTGTTTACTCATTTCCATAACGTAAGAAGAGGGATCTGTGGCAATCTGCAAGTGAAAGACTCTTGCTATCAGAACAGAAAACATAATTCCAAAGAGAATACACAAAAAAAATGTACGCGATTTTAAAATATTAATTAATATCTCCCATATCTCCTTTAACAAGCTTCTCTTCACCTCTTTTTTCTATTTTTTCCAATTTTGCAAAAACAACTTTAAAAAAGTGGAATGCAAAAACTGCAATACATGCTGTATATATCATTTCAGGGAACATAATTGCCTTAAAATAATCAAACAGATCTAATTTTCCTCTCAGCAGAAATGTCACACAATAATACACAAAATTATAAATCAGATCACTTGCCATAGTAAGTATGACAGGAATACAAATATCATCTGTATAAAAAATTTCATTAAACAGACCATTTACATATCCCAAATAGGTATATGCCAAAGCAGTCAAACCGATCACTCCGGAATAACCATAAAAAATGTCTACCAGAATTCCGGAAAAAAAGCCAATAAACATTCCTGTTTTTTTTCCTTTAATAAAGCCGACACAACAAATCAGTATCAGCATCAGATTAGGGGCAATATCACCAATAGAAATGGTGTTATGAAATGTTGTCTGTGCAATAAACAAAATAAATACGGAACATGCCATTATAAGATTCTGCAACATACGCTCCCCTTCCTATTCTGCAGTTGTTTCTTCAACAGATTCTTTCAGCTGTGTAATCACCAACACTTCCTCCATCTGAGAAAAATCTACAACTGGTATAAGATAAGCCGATTTCATCAGCTTATTTCCATCATCTGTAATATTTGTTATGTATCCTATCAGAATACCCGGCAAATATTTATCACTGATATAAGAAGTCAGAAGCATATCTCCATCTTTAATGGCTGCATCTTTACTAATATTCGAAACTCTGATATACCCTTCATCCATCAGTTTTAAATCACCATTTACAATACAGTTATCCGAAGTAGAGGCAGATTTTGCACTGACATTGCTTTCATCATTAATAATTGTTGTTACCGTAGAATAATTTTTTCCCACATAAGTAACCCTTCCTACTAATCCAGCATCTGCAATTACATTCATATCCACCTTGATTCCATCTTCTGATCCTTTATCAATAGTAAATTCCGAAAACCAGTTATCCGGCTGGACACTGACAACACGGGCTGCTACTTTCGGATAATCCGAATAAATATTATCAAGCTCGTACAATTCCCTCAATTTTTCCAACTCACTCTGCTGTTGGATTAAAATACTGTTCTCCGACTGAATGTCTGCCAGTTTTTCTTTGAGCTCTTTATTTTCTTCCTGCAATCTCGAATATTCCCGAATCGTATCCGACTTATCAGCAAGCCATAATCCCACATGGTTCATTCCTTTTTGAACCGGAATCACTACGGAAGCCGCAGCATTTTTAACACTACTGCCAAAAGAACCGCTGAGAAAAGATGCAATAATCAGTGCAGCACAAATAAATGTCAGGAAAATAAGAATATATTTAGTTGGAATTGTAAATTTTGTACGTTTCCTCAAAGTCTTAAAATCCTCTCTGATATTAATTAATTATACTGTTTTTCTCTTGGAACGTAAGTAAGTCCCATAAGTTCCGGTGTTGTAACAATAGATGCAATTCCTCTGATTACTGTTTCAGAAGGATTCTCTGCCATATTGACTTTCAACCCTGTCTCTTCCGTAATTAATTTATCAATATTC
The DNA here is from genome assembly GCA_034172985.1 of Lachnospiraceae bacterium. Classification (GTDB taxonomy): domain Bacteria; phylum Bacillota; class Clostridia; order Lachnospirales; family Lachnospiraceae; genus CAG-303. Next base: position 1,890 of record JAXFDY010000052.1, on the reverse strand, counting down.
ATAATCTGGGCGGAACCACCCGTAAGATAAATACCCTTTGCATAAATATCAGCAGTAAGCTCTGGCGGAGTTCTCTCTAAAATAAGTTTAATATTTTCAATAATCTGATGAAGCAGTTCATTGATTGCCTCATGAATCAAAGACGCGGAAATCTCTCTCGCATTTGGAAGGCCTGTGAGGATATTTCTTCCGTAAGTCATTCCCGAAATATCTTCCGAAGGCTCCACTGCATCCGCTAACTGTATTTTAATCTGTTCTGCTGAACGGCTTCCTATCACCAGATTATATTTTTTTCTCACAATACCACAAATAGCTTCATCAAACTTTGTACCACCGGTTTTAATCAGTTTGCTTAATACGATACCGCCGAGAGATATTACTGAAATTTCTGTTGTATCAGCACCGATATCAACAATCATATGTCCATTTGGACTCTCTACGTCAATTCCCATACCCACTGCATCTGCAATCGGTTTCTCTACTACAGTAATATTTTTTGCTTTCAGTTTTGCATCCAGTATCACATCATAAAAAGCTCTTTTTTCCACTTCTGTAACATCCGTTGGAACTGCAATACAGTAATCAGCTCCCGTAACATTCTTGCCTCCATTTAACTTTTTGAAAAAGCAGTTAAATAATGTCTCCATATTTTTAATATCTGCAATAACACCATATTTTACAGGAAAAGATACTGCAATATTTGCAGGAGCCTTTTCGTACATTTCAAAGGCCTGATTTCCATAACTGAAAATATCATTTTTATTTTTGATTGCGATTACATTTTTTTCATTTAATATATTATCGCTTGCGCTGCTGTACATCTTAATGTTGCTTGTACCTAAATCTACTCCATAAACATGCTGTGCCATAACTGACTCCCTTCTTCTACTAAACATTTACAATAGCTTTTTCTCGCTGAAACTCATGTATTTATTATCTCCAATAATAATATGGTCAACCAAAGATATACCAATTAATTCTCCTGCCTCTCTGATTCTTCTTGTACATAATATATCATTATGACTTGGACTGGGATCTCCGCTGGGATGATTATGCATAAGAATAATGCTCACTGCCTGATACCGCAGGGCTTCCAGAAAAATTTCTCTCGGTGATGCCACCGCAAAGTTTACAGTTCCCATAGAAACGGTTTCTGCAGCTATCAAACCCGATTTGGAATCAAGCATTAATACCTTTAATTCTTCCTTTGATTTGTGCCGCATCTCTTCCATGTAAAAAGATGCCACTGCCTCCGGTGTCACAAATCTTTGCTTCTCCGGTCTTTGAGACATCGCAATTCTTCTGGATAATTCCGCCACACACATAATCTGGACTGCCTTTACTTTCCCCACACCATTTAATTCCATCAGTTCTTTCGCTGACAAATTACAAAGTCCCATGATTCCATGTTCTCCGGTAAGTCCGATAATCTGCCTTGCAAGCTGTACAGACGGCGTACCATTCACACCTGTCCGCAAAATGACAGCCAGCAATTCTGCATCAGACAACGCTTTTGGTCCACATGCATAGCACCTCTCATATGGTCTGGTTTCCTTCGGTAAATCTTTTATTCGTCTATTATTTTCCATATAAACAACCTTCCCGCTCTCCCGGCAGGATTACATTTGGTCATTATATTTAATCATATCATATTTGAAAAACAATGTATACATAAAAATTGTTATAAATTTGTTACTATTTATTCAATTTAACATAACCGCCATCTATCAGACACTGTAATGACTTCATGATTCCCAGTTTTGCATGATACCAGGTCAGTCCACCCTGAAAATACACTGCATAAGGTGGCTTAATTGGTCCATCTGCACTCAATTCAATAGATGCCCCTGATACAAAAGCACCTGCTGCCATAATTACATCTGAATCATA
>JAXFDY010000018.1:0-6663 GCA_034172985.1 Lachnospiraceae bacterium | reverse complement strand
TATCTCCCGGTCTGACTTTATTTAAATTCATCATGGTCTGGGCTGCACCCGCACCAATCACACCAGGAAGTGTCCATCCCCGGAAAGTAACCATATTTTCTGAAGCACCTGTCGCTATAATGACAGAATCACCCTTTACATGAATCACCTCTTCGCCAACCTTTACTGTCAGCTCCTTCTCCCGGTGAAGCCCTAATACTGTAGCATTCAATACAACTTCCACACCACATCTATCCGCTTCCGCAAGCAACTCTTCTCCGATTTTAAATCCTCTGATTTTGGCTTTGTGTTCCTTTGATCCGAAGAATTTATGAATCTGTTTAAAGAGCTGACCTCCCGGCTTTGCATTTTCATCATACACAACTACTTTTAATCCGTTTCCGGCAGCTTCAATGGCTGCGGATAAACCTGCCGGACCTGCACCTACAATTACTAAATCATATCTCTTCATTGCATTCTCTCCTTCGTCTTCAATTACTTATGGATTGGCGATACACCATACTGGGTCTGTACCTGCATTCCTTCCTTTAAAGGTGTAATACAGGTACGAATATTCGGTTTTCCATCTACAATCATGACACAGTCTGTACATCTTCCAATTGCACAAAAGATACCTCTCGGTTCATCCCGTTTTTTCGTATGTCTGTGAACCATGACCCCCGCTGCCTTTAATGCTGCCGCAACCGGCTCTCCTTCATATCCTGTCATATCCTTTCCGTCATAAAGAAAATGAACTATTTTCTTTTTCTCTGTCTCACCCAGAATCGGATGTTCTAAAATTCTTCTATCCTCAAAGCTCATATCCAAATCCTCGCTTTCTTTTGACTACTCTTTTATGCCATAAAAGGTGTATCCCAGAGTTTCAGCTTTGTTCCCAATCCCTTTTCTACTGCTGACTTATAACAATCGTATCCCCAGCCTACATCAAGAACCGGCATACCACCTACACAGACAAGAATAATCTCATCTTCACTGCTGCGCCCCGGAGCAATGCCTCTTACGATATCTCCCAAATGCTGCACATCTTCTTTCCTGATTTTCTCATCCGTAATCATATTCACGAACCACATGCCCGGACATCCTGACTGAAGGACTTCTCCGGTCTCCTTATCATATTCCTGGAAAGTCTTAATATATTCTTCATACATTTTGATATTATCCACGACTTTTGTACATTTTTTCTCCACAAAATCCAGATCTAAAACCATTGATCCAGAAGATATAATCAGTGCTCCCGGTTTAATGCAATCCTTATTAAAAGTAGGCCACTCATTTTTCCTGCAGGATAATGCCTCACTGATAATATCAGCATCCGTCAAAGCTTCATCTAATGTTTCACACAAGATGATATTCTTAACTTCAGGATATTCTTTCTCAATAAATGCTTTCATCTTCCTTGCTGTGGATGATGCCGGAGAACTGCCCTTGATCTTAATGGTCTCAATCCCCGGAAATTCTGCCATAAATGCCATCAGACATGTTTTATTCACTACACCCGGTCCGACTAAAGATAATATCTTTGGATCCGGATTACTTAAATATCTGGCTGCCAATCCCGGCATGGCTCCTGTCCGCATAGCACTTAAAAGATTAGCTGACATATAAGCAATGGGCTGTCCGGTCTCCACATCATTTAATGTGACCATCAGAATTGATCTCGGAAGTCCTTTTTCACTGTTTTTTCCGCTGGAACCATACCATTTCTGGCCTGCCAGATGAAAACGCCCTCCAAGATAAGCAGGCATCGCCATAAATCTTCTGTCCCTTGAATCATTTAAAGGAAATCCTTCGATATCCGATTCGTCCGGAAATCCCAACATAATACCATGTTCATTCTTATTTTTACCACCCATAAGATAATCCCCGGAACTTAACAGTGACATAACATCTGCCATGGTGTCTACACACTTCTTCGCATCCAATACCCCTGCCTTAATCATATCGTCTTCATCCAAATATAAAAATTCAATCTTTGTATCACTCATTTTAATGCCTTCTTTCTTTTTATATAACCAGAAAACTTACGCCAATTCTGTCACATTGATTTTTGGTGCCGCGTTTTCTTTCTGTATCTCCAATGCTTTCTTTCTCTGATTTGCCTCAACGACTGCAGTTATAGTCTTAAATCCAATAATCACAATCAGAAATCCAATCAGAATAACGGTAGATAATGCATTAATCTCCGGTCTGATTCCTCTTTTCAGCTGCGAATAAACTTTCATCGGCAGTGTAACCGATGTGGCATTTGCCAGGAAGCTACAGATAACAAGATCTCCAAATGCCAGTGTAAATGCCATAAATCCGCCGGATATAACACCCGGTAAAATATTCGGAAGTGTTACATGCATGAAGGTATAAAACCTGTTTGCTCCCAAATCAAGAGAAGCTTCTTCAATAGACTCATCCATACCTGCAAGTCTTGACTTCACAGTAATATAGATATATGGAAGAATCAGCGTCACATTACCCAGCACCATGGCCGTCATGCCAAGTCCCATACCTGCTTTTTTGATAACCAGAAGTGTTGCAACTGCAAGCACAATCTCCGGAATTACGATAGGGATATATAGCATGGTTGAAATCAATGCCTTCCCCTTAAACTTTGCTTTGCTCATTCCGACTGCACCTACTGTTCCTATGATGACTGCAATCACCGTAGAAAAAATGGCAATCAGAACTGTGGTTCCCAATACTTCCCATATCTCAGCATCACTCATCAGTTTTTTATACCAGTCCGTAGTAAATCCTTTCCATACCGTATTGTTCGTACTGTCATTAAACGAAAATGCAATCATGACAATTACCGGAATATATAGAAAAGCATATACTAAAAATCCGTAGAAATTAAACAATCCACCGGATATCTTTTTTTTCATTTTTCTGCTCATATTCGAGTCCTCCTTTCAGCTCTGAGGTCTGTTTCTTACGCACCCAGGTCATCCAAATCTCCACCCAGCTTTGTGTAGATGAATACAGAAAGTAAGATAATTGCTGCCAGCACACAGGACAATGCTGCTCCAAACGGCCAGTCTCTTGCTGATGTAAACTGGTTATAAATAACATTACCTATCAGCATTGTTGTACCTCCGCCTAACATATCTGTAATCATGTAATAACCGATACAGGGAATAAAAGTAAGAATGATTGCTGCAAAAATACCTGGTTTTGTCAATGGCAATGTTACCTTTAAAAATGTCCTCACAGGCCCCGCTCCAAGATCTTTTGATGCCTCTATCAGGTTCTTATCCATCTTCTCTATGGAGGAATACATAGGCATGGCCGCAAACGGAAGTAACATATATACCATACCTACTGATACCGAAAAATTGTTATACAGCATCTGAATCGGGTGATCAATTAAACCTATTTTCATCAGGAAGCTGTTTATCAATCCACTATTGCTGAACATAATAACAAAACTATAAATCGTAACTAATGCACAGGTCCAGAAAGGAAGCATCAACATGAGCATCAGGGTACCTGACATTTTCTTTTTGCTTGCAATAAAATATGCCAGAGGGTATCCAAGTCCCACACAGGCTACGGTAGATATCCCTGCAATTAATACAGATTTCTTTACTACTTTAAAATACTCCGGTTCCAGAATTTGTGTATAACTTTCAACGGAAAAAATATATCGCACTGTACCCATAGGTCCCTTTGTCATAAAACTCATAAATAACAGATATGCGATTGGAAGAATAATCAGTGCAATGACCCAGACAGTCAATGGTGCGCACATAATGATATTACTTAACTTCTTTTTCTTCTTATCCTTTACCTGTGCTGCATTTGTGACAATTTTCATATAACCACCTCCTAGCTGATCTTTACACTCTGTAGCATCTTCATCTCATAATTTTCTTCTGTCTTAATCGGAATTCCGTCTTTTAAACTCCAGTAAACATGAATCATATCTCCCACCTCAGGCAGAGATCCTGTATGCAGTCTTGTAAATTTTAATTCATCACCATTGCTTAAAACAGCTACCATCTTGGTAATGTTACCTACATAGATAAATTCCTTTACAACTGCACGGATACTGAAGCCGTCCACCGGTTCCTTCGAAAAGCGCAAATCCTCCGGGCGTACTGATACATAAATGTTATCACCCAGACTCACTTCATCCTTTAAGATAGAAGCCTTGCCACACTCTGTTCCTACAGTGGCCGAATCTTCCTGGATATCATTCACTACTGCTTCAAAGATATTAGACTCTCCAATGAATGTTGCCACGAATTTCGTCTTTGGATGTTCGTAAATATTCTTTGGACAATCTAACTGCTCGATGATGCCGCCATTCATAACTGCAATACGGTCACTCATCGTTAATGCCTCTTCCTGATCATGGGTGACATATACAAATGTAATGTTGAGCTTTTTCTGTAACCGCTTCAGCTCCAGCTGCATCTGCTTTCTTAATTTTAAATCCAGGGCTCCCAGAGGCTCATCCAAAAGCAGCACCTTCGGCTCATTAATTAGTGCTCTTGCAATGGCAACTCTCTGCTTCTGTCCACCGGACATCTGATCGATTCTTCTCTTTTCAAAACCTTTCAGCTGAATCAGATCCAGCATCTCCTCAACTCTCTTTTTAATTTCTTCCTTTGGAACTTTCTTAACTTTAAGACCATAGGCAATATTATCAAATACTGTCATATTTGGAAATAAGGCGTAATTCTGGAATACTGTATTTACATCTCTCTGATAAGGTTCCTTCATCTCCACACTCTCATTTTCTATCTTAATGATACCTGAGCTTGGCTCTTCAAATCCCGAAATCATTCTAAGAGTTGTTGTTTTCCCACATCCGGATGGTCCAAGTAAGGTTAAGAATTCACCCTTCCGGATTTTCATACTCATATTTTTTACAACGTTATTTGTACCGTACCATTTCTCTACATTCAGCAGTGATACAATCACTTCTTCTTTTTCATTGATTACTTCGCTCATAATATCAACCTTCTTTCTTTTTTATTCTGTGCTAAAGTGCCTTGTTTCCTCGCTCATTTGTACGAATTCTCATTGCTTCCTGAACGTCATACACAAAAACCTTGCCATCACCGGCTTTTCCTGTTCCGATGGCATTGGCAATATCAGCTAAAAGATCATCTATCTCATCATCTTCTACAACAGTAAATACCATTACCTTAGGAAGAAGATTGATATCAGCTCCTACAATATTCATCTCAGGTATGTAACCCTTCTGACGGCCACATCCCATAACAGAACTGACTGTCATACCCTGACAATTGTGAACAACCAGAAGTTCCTTTAAACCGTTTAACTTTTCCTGTCTTGTAATAATTTCTATCTTCTTCATATTCATCTCTCCTTACTGCGACAACCCATATTCCGGTTGAATTTCCTATAATTAATATACAAAGAAGTGCCCTTCCCTTCGGAAAAGCACTTCTTTGTACCAGTGAAATGTATTAATTACTCATGAATTTTGTTAGATATTTATCCATTAACTCTATCTGCTTATCTGATACCGGAACCATCCATGCTCCATCTGTAATAGATGCATCTAAGTTAAATGCAGGATTTTCTGAAACAGCCTCAGATACCAGTGCCTTTGCACCTTCGGTAGATACCGGCTGCGGATAATATTCAGCTCTCGCTGCATACTGCTTATCGCTGAGCATGAAATTCATCAAAAGCTCTGCTTCTTTCTTGTGTTCCGCTCCCTTTGGCACTGCCCATGTACTTGAATATGTTTCATATGTCTCTTCGATATCTGCTACCGCGTATTTATCCCAGTTGTCTTTGTTTAACATCAACTGCGCATAGTCAAAACAGAAAGCAACGGAACATTCTCCATTTTCTAATGTCTGATAACAGGAAGAACCAGTGAATACTTTTACATTCTTCTTAATGTCTGCCCATAAGTCTGCAGCTTCTTCATACTGGGATTCTGTAACTGAATCTGGTTCATATCCCAGAGCCACCAGAGCCTCACCAAACAGTGAAATAGTTGAATTTACAGAACATATCTGACCTTCCAGTGCCGGATCTGCCAAATCCTTAAAACTCTTGATTTCAATCGGACAGGTTTCTTTATTGTAAACAATGAAAGTATATCCATATGAACCATTCGGACATACATATACATTCTTTTCATCTCCGACTACACCCCAGCAGGATTCATCTAAAGCTTCTGAATTTGGAATATTTTTATAATCTAATTTTTCCAGCAGGTCATTATCTACAAAAGGTTTTACATATGCTGATTCCAAGTCAATGAAATCATAATCCGACTTTCCATCATTTGCTAACAGCTTTGCAAGTATCTCATCTGTATTTGTAATATAACTGATATTTACATGAGTGCCATATTCCTTCTCGAAGTCTTCAAAGATGGAATCAGGATAACTTCCTTCCCAAATCATAATGTTTATTTCTTTTGCATAACCCTTGGAATTCACTTCATCCTTTTTTCCACAACCAGCAAAACATCCGGCTGCCACTATAACTGTCATTGCCACTGCTACCATTTTCTTAAACCATTTTTTCTTCATGCCAATTCCTCCTAGTATAATAATGATGTAGTCAATTAAGACTACCTGGTTAATAAGTTTCTATATACCAGATAGCAGAAGAAGGTATTCTTCCTTCATCAGATGCTATCTAAAAATAATTATCATGTCTGACGGTTCCTGATAG
>JAXFDY010000012.1:0-22972 GCA_034172985.1 Lachnospiraceae bacterium | reverse complement strand
AGGTTGCAGACTTCCTTACCGGACAGCGAAAAGAAAAGGATGAATCGGAATGGTTGGTAACGATTCGCTCGGAACTTCGTATGATTGATGATGAAACTTTTGATAAGGCTCAGGATATTTTGAAAGGTCGCCATGATTCTTTTAAACTTACTCATGAGCGTCAGAGTAACAAGCATTTATTCTCAACATTGATTAAGTGTAAGGATTGTGGCTGGTCTTTCCGGAGAACTGTCCGTCAGTATAAAAATACCTATGTGCGTTGGGTATGCTCCGGTCATAATGGCCGTGGCGCGGATAGCTGCCCGAATGCAGTAACTGTGGATGAGGAAGAACTGATTCAGGTATTGCAGGAGTACTTCCAGGATGTACTCAGCAAAAAGAAAAAAGTAATCGACCATGTGATCAGAGAATTCCAACGAGTATATAAAGCAAAAGATGAGAATATAGAGTACGAAAAGGAGTTAAACGCTGAATTAAACAAGTTGCGTAAATCTCGTGAGAAATATATGGATATGTACACTGATGATTTGATTTCAAGGGAGGAATTGAATGAGAAAATCGGAGGCATGAGGAAAGAGATTGAACGATTAGAGAATGAACTGAAAATGGTATCCTATCATTTGACTAAGGGAGAACAGTTGGAAGCAATTCTTAACAGTACTTTTAAGGAGATGGAAGATATTACGGATGTTCATGAGATGACCAACACTCAGCTCAAACGCCTGATTCAGAAAATTGAAGTGGACAAGGATGGCAACGTGGATATTTACTTGCGTCTCATTGGAGACTTGGGATTAGATGAAACTGTACTTATCGATGAGGATAAAACCATTCCTAATCGTCACAACCGTACATAAAGATTGTACGGAGCGGCTACCCGAAATCAATAAAGGACTAGCCGATTCTGTCCGCCATGTTTTGGATGTAAACAAATCAGAGAGGCACATCAGAGGTGGTCTGGCAACAAGAGAAAAATATCTGCATTCCCACTTGTAATTAGAACAAAGTATCTTCACCACTCTTTTACACAAAGTGCATATAAGACACTTAATCAGGAGGCTGGTAGATAAACATTTTATCTACCAGCCCCATTTCCTAAAAGATTCCCAATGAACTAAGCAACAGGATAAATAATAAGATAGGTGTAATATATTTCACCATTACAATATATAATCTTTTTCTGCCCATAGGTTTATCTGTGCCACTCTCCACCTCATCAATAATAACCTGTGGTTTCAGAACCCATCCAATCAGAATGCATGTTCCAATTGCAACAACCGGCATCAGAACATTATTACTAATATAATCCAGAATATCCAGAATCTGTCCTACAGAACCATTTGGCAAGTTCACCTCAACATATAAGATATTATATCCCATACATACAATCGAACCGAGAATGACAGCATAAACAACCATGAAAACGCATGCCTTTTTTCGTGTCATTTTAAACTGATCCATCATGCTCGAAACAATTGCTTCCATAATGGATACCGCCGATGTCAAAGCAGCAAACACAACCAGCAGGAAAAAGATCAGTCCAACAAAGTTGCCTGCTGTTCCCATGGCATCAAATACCTTTGGAAGGGATACAAACATGAGACTCGGTCCGGATGCTGCCATTCCTTCTTTTCCCATAAATGTAAATACTGCAGGAATAATCATCATGCCGGCAAAAAAAGCCACAAAAGTATCGAATATCTCAATCTGATTAATAGATTTCGCAAGATTTGTTTCCTTCTTAACATAGGAACCATATGCAATCATAATACCCATAGCTACACTCAGGGAGTAAAACAACTGACCCATAGCATCCACAACCACCTGTGCAAACTGTTTCAGCGTCATCCCCGAAAAATCCGGTATCAGATATGCCTTCACACCCTGAAGACCCGTTCTTGTAACTCCATTTTCTTCATATTTTAGTGTAAAAGAAAATATAACTATTACAATAATAATCACAAACAACAGTGGCATCAGGATTCTGGAACATTTTTCAATTCCTTTATCCACACCATTATATACAATAAAAAATGCAATGGCCATAAATATAATCATCAATATGACTGGTGCAATATCTGATGTAATAAATCCTGTAAAATAAGTATCCTCAGCAGCAGCTTTTCCCTGCATGGTCAGATACGTTACAAAATATTTCAGCACCCATCCCCCGATTACACAATAATATGGAAGAATTAATACAGGTACGATACAGGCTATAACACCCAATGGTTTCCACTTTGTACTCAACGCCCCATACGCTGTCAGAGGACTTTGTTTTGTTTTTCTTCCTATCGCAATCTCCGTGGTCAGCAAAGTAAACCCAAAGGTCAGTGCCAATACGATATATACAACAAGAAAAACCCCTCCTCCATCCTTTGCCGCTAAATATGGAAATCTCCATATATTTCCCAGTCCTACTGCACTTCCGGCTGCTGCCAGCACAAAACCAATCGAACCGGTAAAGCTTCCTCTTTTCTTCTTCTCTGTCATAAATTTTCTACCTTTCTTTCAATTTCATGTGAATTATACCATTCGAAAGCCTTTTTGTAAACGAACTTTATATTTAAGTATAATTTTTCAAAAATATATTGACGTACTATCAATTTTGTGTATAATAATTTGTGTTTAGTTTTACTAAACTTAAAGTTTAGAAACATTGTGTCTGATTAACACAAACGAAAAAATAGGGAGGCTGCTATGGATATCGGAAAAAAACTGAAAGGATTGCGTGTAATGAAAGGACTGACGCAGGAAGAGCTGGCTGACCGGGCCGAGCTGTCCAAAGGATTTATTTCGCAAATAGAAAGAAATCTTACTTCTCCCTCTATTTCCACGCTTATGGATATCTTGCAGTGCCTTGGAACAGATCTGAAAGACTTCTTTAGTGATTCTGAAGATTCACAGATTGTCTTTAAAAAAACAGATTATTTCGAAAAGACAGACTGTGAGCTTCATAATACTATTGAATGGATTATTCCAAATGCACAAAAAAACATGATGGAACCAATTCTCCTTACAATCGAAAAAAATGGCTCCACCTATCCGGACAACCCTCATGAAGGGGAAGAATTTGGATATGTACTATCCGGAAGTATTGAGATTCATCTTGGAAGTAAAATATTCAAAGCCAAAAAGGGAGAATCTTTTTATTTTCAGGCGAAATATACCCATTTTATCTCCTCTGAAGCAGGTGCAAAATTAATCTGGGTAAGCTCCCCGCCAAGCTTCTAAAGAAAAATACACAGGCCGTATAACCGGCAGACTGCGAGGAATTATGAATAACAAAATTATTGAATTAAAACATTTATCCAAAAATTTTGGCGAACAACAGGTTTTAAAAGGAATCGACTTAAACATCTATGAAAACGAATTCCTGACTCTGTTAGGCCCTTCCGGATGTGGTAAAACCACGACCCTTAGAATCATTGCCGGTTTTGAAGATCCCAGCGGCGGTGAAGTTCTCTTTAACGGACAGGATATTTCCAAAATTCCTGCTTATAAACGGGAGGTCAACACAGTATTTCAAAAATATGCTCTGTTCCCTTTTCTAAATGTATATGACAATGTTGCTTTTGGTTTAAAACTAAAAAAAGCTGACAAAAAAATTATTGATGAAAAAGTAAAGAAAAATTTAAAACTGGTTGGTCTGGAAGGATTTGAAAAACGTAATGTCACGCTTCTATCCGGAGGACAGCAACAGCGCGTAGCCATTGCCAGAGCCCTTGTAAATGAACCAAAAGTCCTGCTCTTAGATGAACCTCTGGGAGCTCTTGACGCAAAGCTCAGAAAAGAAATGCAGGATGAATTGAAAAAGATACAGAAAGAAGTAGGCATTACTTTCATTTTTGTTACTCATGATCAGGAAGAAGCTTTATCCATGTCTGATACTGTAGTTGTCATGAATGAAGGAATCATCCAGCAGATTGGCTCTCCGGTAGATATTTATAACGAACCTGAAAACCATTTTGTAGCAAGTTTTATCGGTGAATCCAATATTATCGAAGATGCCATCATGAAAAAAGATTTACTTGTATCTTATGATGGAATTGATTTTGAATGTGTGGATAAAGGCTTTAAAGATAACGAAGAAGTCGAGGTCGTATTAAGACCGGAAGATATCGATATCGTTGAACCAGATAAAAGTCCGATTAAAGGAACTGTGAAATCGGTAACTTTCCAGGGGGTGCACTATGAGATCGTGGTGTCTTCCCAGTTCCGTGACTATCTGATCCATACTACCGATTACTATGAGATAGGACTGAATGTGGGTCTGACTTTTGGACCGGAAGACATTCATGTCATGTATAAAATGTAAGGCTGAAAGGAGTACTTTATATGAAACATTACACAAAGCTGGTTCGGCCTTACCTGATATGGTCCCTGCTTATCATTATTATACCATTGCTGCTGATTGCCATATATTCCATTACGACCGGTGGCAATACATTAGTAAATATTCAGTTTACACTGAGCAATTTTAAGAAATTTGCCGAACCAATTTATCTTCAGGTATTTCTAAAATCATTCCGAATCGGACTGATTACTGTTGCTTTTTGTTTTATTTTGGGGTATATAACGGCATACAATATCTGCAAATTCAGCGAACGCACCCAGAGTTTTATGATTCTTCTGGTTACGATTCCTATGTGGATTAATACACTGCTTCGTACTTATGCATGGATGAGTATTCTGTCCGAAAACGGACTGATTAATAATCTTCTGACTGCTTTGGGATTTGATCCAATGACTTTTATGTATACGGATTTTGCAGTCATTATCGGCATGGTCAGTGATTTTCTTCCTTTTATGGTCATTCCGATTCATACATCCTTAAGCAAAATCGACCATTCATTGATTGAAGCAGCACATGATCTCGGTGCCAACAATGTACAGACTTTCTTTAAGGTCATTTTCAAGCTGTCCATCCCGGGTGTTGTCAATGGTATTATCATGACATTCCTGTTGTCGGTTTCTACTTTCGTCATTCCAAAGCTTCTGGGTGGCGGACAATATATGCTGATTGGTAACCTGATTGAAAATCAGTTTATTTCCGTAGGTAACTGGAACTTCGGAAGTGCCATTTCCCTGATACTCGCCATTGTGATTCTGGTGGCTATCTCACTTATGAGGAAGATCGACCCTGACGAAACGGAGGACAACTAATGAAAAAGAAAAAAGAGAAAAAAATCGGCTCCGGATTATACATTTTTTTATGTTTTTTATTTTTATATCTGCCCATCCTGGTGACTATGATATTTTCCTTCAATTCTTCTAAGTCGTTAACAAAATTTGAAGGATTTTCCCTCATGTGGTATGAGCGTCTGTTTTCCGATGTAGAAATTATGAATGCGGTATATGTTTCGCTTTCCATTGCCTTACTTGCCACATTGATTTCTACTGTTTTGGGCACGATTACCGCCATCGGTTTGTCTAAGAGCCGAAAACTCATAAAAGAAGTCATTATCAATGTAAATAATGTTCCGATTATGAATCCGGATATCGTGACTGCTATCGGACTGATGATTTTATTCTCCTCTCTCAAGATCGAGAAGGGATATATCACCATGCTGATTGCACACATTGCTTTCTGTACCCCTTATGTCATTACCAGTGTTTATCCGAAAGTCCGGAGCCTAGATCCCAGTCTTGCAAATGCAGCCATGGATTTAGGTGCCACGCCATTTCAGGCACTGACGAAGGTAATTCTTCCTATGATAAAGGACGGCATCTTTGCCGGGGTACTATTAGCATTCACTATGTCCTTTGACGATTTTGTCATTTCCTATTTTGTAACGGGCAATGGTGTAAAAAATATATCTATTATTGTATACAATATGACCAAACGTACAAACCCTACCATCAACGCGCTTTCTACAATTGTAATTCTGGTCATTATGATAACACTGATTATTGTAAATGTAGTTCCTGCCATTGCAAAAAAACGTTCACTGGAACAGAAAGATTTATTATAAAGGAGAACTAAAAAATGAAAAAATTATTTGCTGTCTGCACAATTGCTGCTGCTTCCATGCTGGCACTCACCGGCTGTGGAAGCTCAAAGGAAACATTAAAGATTTATAACGCAGGTGAATACATTGATACAAGCCTGATTACCAAGTTTGAAAAAGAAAATGACTGTAAAATTGTCTATGAAACATTTGACTCCAATGAGTCCATGTACACCAAAATCATGAGTGGAGAGACTTATGATATTCTTGTTCCTTCTGATTACATGATTGAGCGTCTGATTAAAGACGACAAGCTGGCTAAAATTGACTGGGACAAAATCCCGAATAAAACTAATTTAAATACAGATGTACAGGGACAGTCCTTTGACCCTGACAATGAATATTCTGTTCCTTATTTTTATGGAACAGTAGGTATTCTTTATGATACGACTGTTGTTGATGAAGATGACTTAAAAGATGGCTGGAATCTGCTCAAAAATAAAAAGTATAAAAACAATCTCTATATGTATGATTCTGAAAGGGATTCTTTTATGATTGCGCTGAAAGCACTGGGATATTCTATGAATACCACCAATAAAGATGAAATAAACGAAGCTTACCAGTGGTTGATTGATCAGCGGGATACAATGGACCCTATTTACGCCGGAGATGATGTGATTGATAATATGATTTCCGGCAACAAAGCTCTTGCTGTTGTTTATTCTGGTGATGGTGCTTATATTATGGCCGAAAATGAAGATTTGAATTTCTTTACTCCGGAAGAAGGCACTAATAACTGGTATGACTGTATGGTGATTATGAAATCTTCAAAGCAGAAAGATTTGGCCCACAAATTTATTAATTTTATGCTTGATAATGATAATGCTATTGCAAATACAGCCGAAGTCGGTTATACTTCTCCTGTTGTGGCTGCTTATGATGAAATGGTAGCCAATGACTACAAAGGTCTTGATGCTTATACTCCTGATATGAAAAATGAGAAAAACGAAGTCTTTGGCTATCAGGATACAGAGTTGAAGCAATATTTTGCAGATCTTTGGACAAAAGTTAAAGCCTATTAAGAATTAAGAAAAGAGGGAAAAGTTGATTATGAAGAAAAAATTATTATGTGGTATTCTGGCCATGACCATGACAGCAGCATTATTTACCGGATGCGGTAAAGATAAAACAGAAAATAGTGAAGATGTTTTCGTAGTCGGATTTGACGCTGAATATCCTCCTTACGGATATATGGATGACAATGGCGAATATACCGGTTTTGATTTAGAGCTTGCGGAAGAAGTATGTAAATTAAACGGATGGACATTAAAAAAGCAGCCTATTTCCTGGGATAACAAGGATAACGAATTAAATTCCGGAGCCATCGACTGTATCTGGAATGGTTTTACCATTAACGGACGTGAAAATGATTATACATGGTCTGTTCCTTATGTAGATAACAGCCAGGTAATTGTAACTGCAAAGGATTCCGGCATTTCTTCTTTAACAGATCTTGCCGGCAAGACCGTGGGTGTTCAGTCTGCTTCTGCTGCCCTTGATGTTTTACAGAGCAACGAGGAAGGCGGTCAGAAAAAGCTTGCTGATACGTTCAAACAGCTTCAGGAATTTGCTGATTACAATACAGCTTTTGTAGAACTGGAAGCCGGTTCTATCGATGCCATTGCTATGGATATCGGAGTAGCCAAATATCAGGTTAATTCCCGCGGGGACGGAAAAT
Organism: Lachnospiraceae bacterium; assembly: GCA_034172985.1. Classification (GTDB taxonomy): domain Bacteria; phylum Bacillota; class Clostridia; order Lachnospirales; family Lachnospiraceae; genus CAG-303. The sequence continues at coordinate 15,283 of JAXFDY010000012.1, read as the reverse complement.
ATGTGATTCTTGACCAGACATTAAATACAGAAAAATATGGTATTGGTTTTAAAAAGGGAAATGAAAAATTATGCAAAGAAGTAAATGAAGCCTTATACAAGTTGAAAGATAATGGTACATTTGATAAGCTGGCCGAAAAATATGAACTTAGTGATATGGTATGCTTAGAGTCAGAGAAATAATGCACAAAGGAGTTTACGAATGGACTTTTCTGTAATACTGTCTCAAATGGCTTTGGGAATGGAGCGTACGGTGGGAATTTTCTTCCTGACGCTGATTTTCTCCATGCCTCTTGGACTAATCGTTGCTTTCGGAAGAATGTCAAAAAATATTTTTATCCGAAGCATTGCAAAATTATATATTTCTGTGCTCAGAGGCACTCCCCTTATGCTTCAGCTTATGGTAGTTTATTTCGGACCTTTTTATCTCTTTGGTGCATCCATTGCAGATTGGCGTTTTCCGGCTATCATCGTTGGATTTGTGATTAATTATTCTGCTTATTTTGCTGAAATCTATCGTTCCGGCATCGAGGCAATTCCAAGAGGACAGTATGAAGCTGCAGGAATACTGGGATATAATAAATTCCAGACCTTTTTTAAGATTATTCTTCCACAGGTGGTTAAAATCATTCTTCCATCTGTGACAAATGAAATAATTACATTAGTAAAAGATACTTCGCTGGCTTATACACTGGCATATCAGGAAATGTTTGCCATCGCAAAACAAATCGCAGCAAGGCAGACAACGCTTATGCCATTTGCCATTGCAGCTGTATTCTATTATGTATTCAATCTGATTGTCTCATTTATTATGGAACGCATCGAGAAGAAAATGAATTATTACCGATAGGAGGAATGTAATATGGTATATTTAGAAATGAATCATGTAAAGAAATCCTTCGGTGAGCTGGAGGTATTAAAAGACATTTCTCTTCAGGTAAAACAGGGAGAAGTCGTTTCCATCATCGGGCCTTCCGGTTCCGGTAAATCTACACTGCTTCGTTGTGCAACCTTGCTGGAGACAATGGATAACGGTGATTTAAGCTATCTGGGCCAGTCTGCTGCCACAATCGTAAATGATCATTCTGTTTACGCAAAGCAGAAACAGTTAAACCAGATAAAAAATAATTTTGGACTTGTATTTCAAAATTTCAACTTATTTCCACATTATACCGTACTAAAGAATGTGATGGATGCACCTCTTCATGTTCAGAAACGTCCAAAAAAAGAAGTTTTAAACGAATCTATGGAACTTCTTTTCAAGATGGGACTGGCTGATAAAGCGGACTACTATCCATTCCAGTTATCCGGTGGACAGCAGCAGAGAGTAGCTATTGCCAGAGCATTAGCTCTGAATCCGAAAGTTCTGTTTTTCGACGAGCCTACTTCTGCTCTTGACCCTGAGCTGACTGGTGAGGTACTGAAAGTTATCAAATCCCTGGCAGAAACTCACATGACCATGGTTATTGTTACACACGAAATGGAGTTTGCAAGAAATATTTCTGACAGAATTATTTTTATGGATAAAGGAGTGATCGCAGTGGAAGGTTCTCCAAAAGAAGTATTCCAGTCAGATCATACCAGAATCAGAGAGTTCTTTGGAAAACTGGAACATAATTAAAAAGAGAAAAATCAAAATCCCGGACCAAAAAGTCCGGGATTTCTATATGGTCTATTTTATTTTAACTGAAGAATCTCCTGTATTCCCAATATATGTTTCTGGATTTTTTCCATATCTCTGACAGATATATTATCATCAAAGCTGACAATGCTCGCCGTTTTTCTTTCATTAGCATTCAATGTTTCTATGCCGAGAATACTTTTTTGAATTTTTTCCATATCTAAAACATTAATCAGACCATCACTATTCACATCTCCATAAGTCACATCCTGCTCATCTTCCACGTGAATAATCACAATATCTTTGCTATTATCAGAATAAGTAATTTCCAGACTGGAGGTACCTTCGGAAACGCTTCGAATCATATAATCCGCACAAGGTCTTGCTACTGCAGGATTCTCCGATACAACCGACACAATGGTCTTATCTGTATAACATTGTCCAAAATCTACATATGCTCCTGATTTCATAACAAGAACGCCTGTGGTTTTCTTTATCTGTTCTCCATCCTTCTCAAGACCATTTTCCATAAACTGCTGAATCTGGTCTGCACTCAGTGCATCATTAAAAATCGCCACATCATCCATATAACCTTTAAAGTATGCATCTACGCTATACTGGCTTTTTCCAATATAATTTTTTGTGCCTTGATAATAGTCGTTCATATCACCCGGAATAAACATGGTTCCCGCCATTACACCATTCACATAAAGACTCATCTTTTTCGTTTTAGAGTCAATCGTTACTGCCAGATGAATCCACTGGTCTGTAGCAAGTATATTTCCTGCGTTCACCTGTGTTTCCTCGCTGTTAATCGAATAGGATGCACGAACTCTCTCAGGATTATATGCATGAGATGTAAGGAATAAAGAATTTCCTTCTCCATCGCCAAAATCAAAAATTCTTTCCCATGCATTCGTCTCAGAAGATTTTATCCATGCCATAAAGGTGAAATCATCTGTATCTGTTACATCTGACGGTACCTGCATATATGCACTGTTTCCGCTGAAATATGCCACAGTTCCCCTTTCACTGTCTGTTACTGCGGTTGTACCGTAATTTGTCAGCGTATGGTTATTTCCGGAATAGTCCGTGGTCAGCGTACTACCTTCAAACTGATAATATGCCACAAGGTTTTCACTGCATTCCACATTATCATATCCTTTTACAAGGGCCGCCGTAGTATATGTGGAGGTGGTATTTCCTATCTTAATCTGTGCAGTGACTATTACAGAAGTATCTTCTTCCGGTGCCGTATAAACCGCCTTCGTTCCTTCCTCACTAATCTTAAGATAATTTGAATCTGTGGAGATCTTTACCTCTGCATCTCCGAATGACGGAATATTTATATTACCAGATATGCTTGCTCCGAACAGACTATCAATTCCCTTACAAATCATTGATAAATCATCCTCGACCTTGCTTCCCCAGATAGAGGTATTATCCTCACCAATCAGTGAAAATGTCATTACTTCCTTATGAGAAGAAGATTCGTCATACTGTTTAAAAAATACACCTTTATAATCAATACCGTCAATATTCATTGTGGCATAATATGTACCTTCTTTTTCACTCCATGTACCAGAGCCATCTCCGGCAATGGTTCCGTCTCCCATCAGAATCACTTTCTTTGTTTCCAGCATACCTGTATACTGTGTCGCTGCAGCAAGACCATGATTGATGATTTCATAGCTTCCCACGATTTCGTCTAATGAATATCCGGTTTCACTTATTTTGCTTCCCCTGTATTCATATGGGGCTGTCACAAGCCATCCATCTTCATTCATAAACTGCTGATGTACACGCACCTCATGCCACTCCTGACCTACATTAAATCTTGTATGGTATACAAGGAAATGTTCACCGTCTTCATCTATAAATGCTGAATTATGTCCGCCTGACATATATCCATTGGCACTATTCTCTCCATTTCCGGAAAGGGAGCTAAATGAATAGTTGCCAAATAATTTTACACCATGTTTTGACTGGTCTTCCCATGCCGATGTATAAATAGCAGACCTTCCTGCGGCATCTGTATACGGACCCGTGATATTTTGGGAGCGATACATTCTGAGATGATAACCGGAGAATCCATCTGTGGCATTCAATCCGCAATAGGAAAGGTAAAGGTAATAATAACCTGTACTTTCATCATAAACAATGTATGATCCTTCTCCTGACTGACCATAACCGCCGGCTATCTTCAGGCCCATATAAGCATCCGACTTATTGGTTTGTGTTTTATATGTATAAGAAGTGTCCCTGAGTCCTGTATTTTTATCCAGTTTCAGCATATAGATTCCGCCAAACCAGGATCCGTAAGACATCCATAAATCACCATTTTCATCATATGTCACACAGGGATCAATGGCATTTGTGCCGTAACTGCTGTTCCATGCTCCATTTGACAAAAATCTGCTCACATCTGTGCTGCCTGTCACAGCCTGATAATCCGTATTTGTATAACTTCTTGTACCGCTGGCTGTAAATCCTGAATAAACAATAATTCCCTGATATGTATATGGTCCCGTGATTTTATCTGCCGTGGCCAGAGCAATGGAAGAACAATAGTTATCTCCATTGACACTCATATACATGCACCATTTTCCCATAGTCTCATTATAGATTACATCCGGTGCCCAGAGATTGCCGCTGATATTATAGTTAGAGCCTCCTCTTTCTGCCCATTTTCCCGGAGTGGCAAAGATAGTTGCATAATTTGTGTTTATATTTGTCGTAATCTGTGACCAGTTTGTCAGATCTTTTGATCTTGCCCACGCCATATGGGAACCGAAAATATAGTAATAACCATCATTTCCGTAAACCACACTTGGATCATGAACTGAAACTCTTTTTGTCGTGTTGATTTTTGTGCCCTCTGCCAGTTCCGGCGGTGCAACTGCTGCTTTTGTTTCTCTGACAGCAATTCCTGCCACATTAAACGCTGCCACTGTCACTATCACCGACATCGCAAGACATACTGTCTTTTTCCATGTTTTTTTCATCTTTTTCTTCCTCTCCATTCTTTCTTCTTTTTGCTGAATGGCTTATGTTTAACTACATACTTATCTGACACAATATCCTGTTTTTCCTCACCAAGCTGAAGCTTCAAAAAAGCTGCTGCCAATTCCAGTGCCGTACAATCTTCCTCTTCCATCTTTGCAGTAATGATTTTCGTTACATCTCTCAGATTTTCCTTATTCACCACTTCCATGACTTCATTCAGAATCTTTTTTGATTTAACCTTTGCGATGTCCGATGCTGTAGGAACTGTCCTTTCGTTCATCCTTGATTTACAGATTTTTTCGATATCCCGTATCTTGAAAATTTCCCTTCCAACTACCAGTGTAAAAGAACGGCCGGAACGACCTGCCCTTCCTGTACGTCCTATCCTATGAACATAATATTCAATATCCTGAGGCACATCATAGTTGATTACCGCCTCCACATCATCCACATCAATCCCTCTTGCAGCCACATCGGTAGCAATTAACACTTGAGTTGTTCCATTTTTGAATGAACTCATCACCCGGTCTCTGACATTCTGTGTCAGATCTCCATGAAGCCCCTCTGCGAAAAAGCCTCTCTGTTTTAAATCCTCTGCCAGCTCCTCCACCATTTTTTTTGTATTGCAAAAGACCAGAGTACGCTTCGGGGAATAAAAATCCAAAATTCTGGCTGTCGCTTCTTTCTTGTCATCCTTTCGCACCTGATAGTAGCATTGCTTAATTGCATGAACAGTCAATTCTTTTTTTACCGTTTTAATCAAAACCGGATGATTCTGAAATTGTCCGGTAATATCAAGAATGGCTCTTGGCATCGTGGCCGAAAATAACACCGTCTGATGCTCATTTGGAATCTTGGATAAAATTTCTTCCATATCTTCACGAAATCCCATATTCAGCATCTCGTCTGCCTCATCCAGAACCACCATTTTTAATTTGTCAAGTTTAATGGTGTGTCTTCGCATATGATCCATAATACGCCCGGGAGTACCTACGATAATCTGCACATTTCCCTTAAGTGCCTTTATCTGCTTATAAATTTCCTGACCGCCGTAAATCGGCAACACGCGAATTCCTGACATATATTTGGCAAATTTGCGTATCTCATCTGCTGCCTGTATGGCCAGCTCTCTTGTAGGACAAAGCACAAGTCCCTGCAATCCCTGTACATCTAAATCTACGGTTTGAAGCAATGGTATCCCAAATGCAGCTGTTTTTCCCGTTCCTGTCTGTGCCTGTCCAATCACATCTTTTCCTTTAAGTATTTCGGGAATTGACTGTTCCTGGATCGGAGAAAACTGTTTAAATCCCATTTCTTTTACAGCACGCACAATTCTCTGATCTATTATGTCTTCTTCTAAATTTAGTAATTCCATATTTCTCCTAATTATTTTAATAATTCTGTGCTTTCACCTGGAAGTAACTCTGTGGATGTTTACATACAGGGCAAACTTCCGGTGCCTCTTTTCCGATACAGATATGTCCGCAGTTGCGGCATTCCCAAATCATATCTCCATCTTTTGAAAATACAAGTCCATTTTCAATATTGGAAAGAAGTTTTTTATATCTTTCTTCATGTTCTTTTTCAATCGCAGCAACACCTTCAAAAAGCTGTGCTATCTCCTCAAATCCCTCTTCTCTTGCTTCCTTTGCAAATAAAGGATACATCTCTGTCCATTCATAATTTTCTCCACTTGCAGCATCCTTCAGATTCTCTAATGTTTCTCCTATACTGCCTCCATGAAGAAGCTTAAACCACAGCTTTGCGTGTTCCTTTTCATTTGCAGCGGTATCCTCAAAAAGACTTGCAATCTGCTGATATCCGTCTTTCCTTGCCTTACTTGCATAATAAGTATACTTATTTCTTGCCTCTGATTCACCGGCAAATGCCGCCATTAAATTTGTCTCTGTTTTTGTTCCTTTTAAATCTGCCATTTGATAATCCTCCTGTTTATAATAATCTTCCATAACATATTTCCCTAGATTACATTTTTAATGCAAAAAAATAGAGAAAGGTATGCCTTTCTCTATTATACCACGAACAAGCTGAAACAAAAACCCTTCTTATGTATCTTTTTACCCCTATTTTCGATACATTTTTCCCTTCATCATATTAGTACGGATTTTTTCGAAATGCTTGCAGAATATTTTTTCTTTAGATGCAAAAAAAGCTTCATCTTCCAAAACAGATTGGAATCAAAGCTTTCCTGCAGCATTATTTGGTTATTTTGGTTATGTCCCTATCTTATCTGAAACCCTGTAAAAAATCAAGCTGCATTCCCTAAACCGTATAAATATTCCCTGAATCGTTTCTTTTTTTCCACATCATGTTTTCTCACCAAGAAGAATATCCACCACAAATTCGTTGTTTTCCTCCCAGACATTCATAATCCCCCGATATTTATCCACAATCTCCCGTACGGATTTCATGCCAAAACCATGCATAGACTTATCTTTTTTACTTGTTTCCAGTTTTTTGTTCTCCGAAAGAACAGATTTATCTATGGTATTTCTAATACAGATATTTAGATAACCCGCTTTTTTCATCATGTCTATCCATATTTTCGATTTCTTAGTATTGTTCTCGCAAGCTTCTATGGCATTGTCAAGGAGATTGGAAAGCAGAATACTTAAATCAAATTCGTCTACCACCAGAATATTTCCAAGTACATTACAATTTGTCTCTATCTGTTTATCATACGCATAACTGAATTTGGAATTGATGACCGCATTAATCACATCACTGTCAGTAAACACAAATTTCTGGTAATTTCCCAGTTTCATATCCTGAAACTTCCGCATATAGGCAATTCCTTCTTCTATCTTTCCATTTTCCACCAGTGTCAGTGTGTTAGCCACATAATTTTTCATATCGTGACGGATTTTAGACATTTCCTGATACCGCTCTTTTACCTCAATAATGTACTGTTTCTGCTGCTCAAGTTGTATTTTCAACATGTTCATTTCTGCATTCCGGTGATTACTTCTGCTGACAATCAGTACCAGATAATACATCACTACATTCACAACAATCAGACAGACAACAATCAGCATAAACCATAGATTTTCATGCTCTTCGTCATTAAAGACCTGATTCAGAAAGAAGCAGACCATACTGGTGACAATCAGCATGACGATAAGCAGACACCACTCCAGATTTGTCAGACGATATGACTCTACCTGCCCAAAATGTAAAATCATTCTGGTTGCAATGAACAATACAAATTTCGTGAGACAAAGCAGAAGAATCTGGCTGGAAATGTCAATCTCCATGTAATTATGCAATTCACGCCCCCACATAGTACTAATCAGCGTCACCTGAAGCAGATTAATTACCCATAACATCAGGTAAACATTACATAAGACAATTACCTTTTTTGAGATAGAACCTTTCAGATAAATTGCAGAAAAAAAAGCACACACAATCAGAAGTAACAGTACTGCGTCCATTCTTCCGATGACCCCAAAAGTCATAAGGAAATCCGGAATCAAAGCTACTCCGAAAAAAGCCACTCCTTTTGCATACTTATATTTGTCGCTTTTGAAACCAAAATATCTGGTGATAAATTCTGTGATGATCATTGTCTCAATCACACAGGCAAATAGTTCTGCTAAAATCAGTATCATATTCCCTCATTTCTCAGAAGAATTTGAAATTCATGCAGTACTTCCATGGAACGATCCCTGCTCATAGGCAGAGCTTCCCCATTTTTCAACACTACCTCTTTCTTTCCTACTGTATATAATTCTTTATAATTTAACAAATAACTTTTATGAATCCGGATAAATCCATACTGATTCCACTCTTTTTCTAACTGATTTAATGATGCAGAACGGGTTTTCAAAGTTACGGTGCTGCCATCATTCATATGAAACACTATGTCATGACCAAAGGCTTCCACATAAGAAACATCTCTGATATAAATGTTCTTTGTTCCCTCTTTTGTCTCAAATATCTGTTGCTTTCTTCGATTCTGATACCTGCAAAGAAAGCTTTTCAACACTTCATCAAATTCCGTATCCAATACTTCTTTCCTGACAAAACGGAAAGTATCATACTGAAAAGCTTTAAATACCATATTTTCATGACTGCTGACAAATATAATAGTCATGGACTGATTATAACTCCGGATTCTCTCAGCCACCTCGAAACCGGACAGTCCGGGCATATCAATATCCAGAAAGAATACATCAAAATCCACTTTTCTGCACACTTCATCCGCCTGACTGCTATCCGTAAATACTGTCAGCTGGATTTCATAAGAATATTCTTTAAAAAACAGCTTTACTTTCTCTGATATTTTATCCACCATCGCGGCTTCATCGTCGCATATCCCTATTTTTATCATAATCGTACTTCTCCCCTTCTCTGATTTGCTATTTGGCGTTTGCAAACCCCTTGGCGGAGCGGATATTATGTTTATGTCTTGCGACTTTGAGCGGACAAATTAGTCGAAGTGTACGCCATAGTCGAACAATTCGGCTAATTTGTCCGAATCAATGGAGTGAAAATAAACATAATATCCGCTCCGCCAAGGGGTTTGCAAACACTTAAAATTTGCTATGCAATTGATCCTGTATACAGCTGATAGTATCTTCCTTTTTCTTCCATGAGCTGATCATGATTGCCTCGTTCAATGATTCTGCCCTGTTCCAGAACCATAATACAATCGCTGTTTCGCACGGTAGATAATCTATGAGCAATTACAAAAGTGGTGCGTCCCTCCATTAACCGATCCATACCTTTCTGTACTAATTCTTCTGTTCTTGTATCAATACTTGAGGTGGCCTCATCCAGAATCAATGCCGGCGGATCAGCAACGGCAGCTCTGGCAATGGCAATTAACTGGCGCTGTCCTTGCGAAAGGTTGGATGCATCACCTGTCAACATGGTATTATACCCTTCCGGAAGTCTGGTTATAAAATTATGGGCATTTGCAAGCTTTGCCGCTGCAATACATTCCTCATCCGTAGCATCCAGCTTTCCATACCGGATATTCTCCATGACGGTTCCTGTAAATAAATGTGTATCCTGTAAAACAATACCAAGACTTCTTCTCAAATCTGCTTTTTTTATCTTGTTTATATTGATTCCATCATAACAAATCTTCCCATCCTGAATATCGTAAAAACGATTTATCAGATTTGTAATCGTCGTCTTTCCTGCACCGGTACTTCCTACAAAAGCCAGCTTCTGCCCCGGTGTGGCAAACATTTTAATATCATGAAGGACGATTTTTTCATCTGTATATCCAAAATCAACCCCCTTAAATTCCACGTCGCCTTCCAGCTTCACAAGTTTTTCTTTTCCGGTTTCCTTATCGACAGTTTTCCAGGCCCAAAGGTCTGTTCGTTTTGTACATTCAGAAATAGTTCCATCTTCATTTTCCATCACATTTACAAGAGTCACTGTTCCTTCATCTGTCTCAGGTTCTTCATCAATAAGATTGAATATTCGCTCTGCACCTGCCATTGCCATAACAATACTATTTAACTGCTGGCTTACCTGAGTAACCGGCATATTAAAGCTTTTATTTAATTGGAGAAATGCAACCAATGCTCCTACTGTCAATCCAAAATGACCATTAATGGCAAAAACAGCACCTACTGCCGCACATAAAACATAGCTTACATTTCCAAGCTGTGCATTTACCGGCATCAATATATTGGCATAAGCATTGGCATTATTAGCACTATCTCTCAGCTTATCATTCAATACTCGGAACTCATCCAGTGTTTTTTCTTCATGGCAGAATACTTTAACCACTTTTTGACCGCTCATCATTTCTTCAATATATCCGTTTAAGGCACCGATGTCTTTCTGTTGTTTTGCAAAATACATCCCGGATCTCCCTGCCAGTTTCCCGGTACAAAACAACATCACAGCTACCATAAGCAATGTAAGGATTGTAAGAGGTATACTCATCATAAGCATACTCACAAATACCATTACAATGGAAATCCCACTATTAATCAACTGCGGAATACTCTGGCTAATCAGCTGACGCAGTGTATCGATATCATTTGTATACAAAGACATGATATCCCCATGGGCGTGTGTATCAAAATATTTGATTGGAAGGGATTCCATATGATGAAACATCTTATTTCTGATGTTCCGCAATGTTCCCTGGGTCACATTTACCATAATCCTATTGTATGCGTAAGTTACCGCAATACCAATGCCATACAAAACAGCCATTGTAGTCAAGGCACCTGCCAGCGGTCCAAAATCCGGATGAGCCTGTGTTAACAGCGGCTTAATATATTTATCAATTAACTCTTCCAGAAACAGTGAAGCTCTTACATTTGTAAATGCTGAAATCACAATACAGATAACCACAATAATCATAGCAATCATATAATGAGAAGTGATTTCTTTCATCAGTCGCTTAAATACCTGTTTTTTATCTCCCATTTATCTTCACTCCTTCCCTAATTTTCATCGAAGTCTCCACCGCCCTTTGTCTGGCTTTCATAAACAGAGCGATAAATTTCGTTATTTTTTAATAATTCCTCATGTGTACCAAATGCATCGATTTTTCCATCTTCTAATACAATAATGCGGTCTGCATCCTGAATACTTGAAATACGCTGTGCAATAATAAATTTTGTTGTATCCGGAATGTTCTGTGCAAATGCTTTTCTAATTTTAGCGTCTGTAGCAGTATCTACTGCACTTGTAGAATCATCCAGAATAAGAATCTTTGGTTTCTTTAACAACGCTCTTGCAATACAAAGTCGCTGTTTCTGTCCACCTGATACATTCGCACCGCCCTGCTCAATATATGTATTATATTTATATGGCATCTTTTCTATAAATTCATCAGCACATGCCAGCTTACATGCCTGAATGCATTCCTCTTCTGTGGCATTCTCATTTCCCCAGCGGAGATTATCCAAAATAGTGCCGGAAAACAATTCATTTTTCTGCAGTACAACTGATACTTCATTTCTCAATGTTTCAATATCGTACTCCCGCACATCTCTTCCGCCTACCATAACCCTGCCGGCTGTCACATCATACAGACGGCTAATCAGGTTTACAAGACTGGATTTTGCACTTCCCGTTCCACCGATGATTCCGATTGTCTCACCCTGTTTAACTGTAAAATTCACATTTGACAATACAGGTTTTTCGCTTTTGCTATTATATGCAAAATCTACATTTTCAAATACAACATCACCGTTATCGACCTGATATACAGGATGTTCCGGATTAACCAAATCCGACTTTTCATTTAATACTTCTGCAATACGTTTCATGCTTGCCACGCTCATTGTAATCATTACAAAGGCCATGGAAATCATCATCAGACTCATCATAATTGACATGATATACTGGAATAACTGTGCCAGATTACCTGTCGTCAACTCCTGAACTGTAATCATCTTTGCTCCAAACCATGAAATACCAATCATACATCCATACACAGACAGCATCATTGCAGGACTGTTCAATGCCAGACGGCTTTCTACTTTCACAAACATTTTATAGATTGCTTCTGCCGCAGTCTGAAACTTATTATTTTCATAATCTTCCCTGACAAATGCTTTTACTACACGGATAGCAGACACATTTTCCTGCACGCTGGCATTTAAATCATCGTACCTGCGAAATACTTTCTGAAACATCGGCATAGCCGTGGCAGTCACAAAAACAAGTACACATCCCAACACAATAATCGCTGCCAGAAAAACAAGACTGATTTTTACACTGACAAGCATAGACATAAACAATGACGCAATTAACGTAAATGGTGCCCGAATGCAGATACGAATCATCATCTGATACGCATTCTGCATATTTGTTACATCTGTAGTGAGTCTTGTGACAAGACCTGCTGTACTGAACTTATCTATATTAGAGAAAGAATATGTCTGTATGTTCTCATACATAGCCTCTCTGATATTACATGCCACTCCTGTAGATGCCTCTGCCGCAAATTTTCCGGCACAAATACCGAATGTAAGGCTTAATGCAGCTGACAGTATCATCAAGCCACCATAAAGATATACTTTTGACATATTTCCCATCTCTATCCCCTGATCTATAATTGCTGCTGTCAGTAACGGAATTAATATTTCCATTACCACCTCGGCAGCCGCAAATACCATGCTTAAAATAGATGGGAGTTTGTATTGCTTTACATGTGATAAAATTGTTTTTAACATGAAAGTTTCCTCCTCGTATTTAAATTTACAATAGGCGTTTGCAAAACTCTTCGGGAAGTGGACAATATGTCTATTCTCACTCCGTTGTTCGGACAAATCAGCCGAATTGTTCGACTTCGACGTACACTTCGGCTGATTTGTCCGCTCAAAGTCGCAATACATAGACATATTGTCCACTTCCCGAAGAGTTTTGCAAACTCCTAAAATTTACAAGACTAGGACTCCCGGCCAAACCAGGAGTCCCGAAAATTTTTTGATTATTCTGCTGCTGTTTCTGTTTCCGTTGTCTCCTCCGGAGCTGCCGTTGTCGTTTCCTCTGTAGCAGCGGCTTCTTCTGCAGTCGTTTCTTCGTCAGGAACTACATTGATATGTTCGCTGATAAAATTCTGTACCTGATAAGACAACACGGTATATTCTAATTCTTCACCATAATAGTTGAGGTATTCTTCAAATTCCTCTACGGATGTATAACCTGAAATTGCCGCATATTTCTTTGCTTCTTCCTCGGAATATTTAATTCCTTCTTTTTCTGCAACTGCTCTTACGAACATCTTTTCTTTTACTATCTTTTTACAATCTTCTTCCAGTTCTTTTTTCAGTTCCTCTTCTGAAGTTGACTGCATCTGATAATATACATCCATGGTATAGCCATAGGAAGTCATCATACTCTCTATCTGGCTGAAGGATCTGTCTACATATCCCTGCAGCTCGTCCTTCGGATAACCGATAACCTTCTGTGCATCAATGATATCTTCCCAAATCGCATTATTAACATTGATATAATAAATCTCCTGCTTAATAAAGTTTGTAAAATCTTCTGCAGTTGTATATCCTGCAAATGAATAATGCTCGTTTACGAATTCATCATTATATTCCGGCACACTTGTTTTATTCAGATAATTTATTTTTACAGAATAATGTACCGGCTGTCCTGCCAAATCAGCATCACTATAATCTTCCGGATACTGAAGATCCATTTCTACTGTATCTCCAACATTTTTTCCAACTAATCCTTCAACAAATCCAGCAACAGCAAATCCACCTTCTGTCAATTGCAGGTTTGTAGTTGTTCCTGTTGAAGTTCCATCTTCTCCCGTCTCTGTTTCTCCAACTTCCTCACCATTAACTGTTTCATGATAGGTAACATTAATGGAGTCACCATCTACTGTAGTTCCTTCTGTTACAGATTCTGTTGTTGAAAACTGTTCCAGAATTGCTTCGATGTATCTCTGCACTTCCTCTTCCGATACCTCAGTAACTGATTCACCAACAGTATATCCTGTATATTGTCCTAACTCTATACCTGTCTTTTCAGATGTTTCACCTTTCTTTGAACATGCAGCCATAGAAAAAACAGTGCATATACATAATGCAACCGCTAATAATTTCTTTTTCATCTTAAATAAACCTCTCTATTTTTTATTGTCAGGAGATTCGTCGTTATTATTCACATAACTACTTATCCTACGAGTTGCCCGACAAATGTACAACCCATCCTATAATTATATACCACAAAAACAGAAAATGTGAAAGAGAAATTTACAATATTCACATAACTTTCACATTCAGAATTCGTTCCTGACTACATGAAAAGAATTCTATACTAAGATTCTTTGAAATTTGTATTTCCTGAAGTCATTTGATTCATATATTCCTTTTTTAATTTATCATTTCCATGTACATAAATATCCAGCGTTGTTTTTACCGAAGTATGTCCCAAAATCTCAGCAAGATTTTTACTGTCAAATGATTTTTCTATCCATAATGTAGAAAATTGATGGCGTAAAGAATGTATTTTTACATACGGAATATTTAGTATTTCAAGAAGACGTTTATATTTACGCTGAATTGTTCTTGGCTCCATACAATGCTCACATCCTGTCATTAAATAACAGGATTTATCTTTTCTCCATTGCTCAAGAATCTTACATACAGTATCTGAAACAGGAATATCCCGGATAGAAGATTTTGTTTTAGGAGATCTTATATATAAGATTGTTTTTGTCTGATTTGGATTCTCCTTGTAATTTACATTTGTAATACGGCTGATTGTTCGATTAATGGAAATATAACCCTCTTCTGTATGGATATTTTCCCATGTCAGTCCAGAAAGCTCCCCCAGTCGTATCCCACTGCATAAACACAGTAATAATCCTGCTTCCCAATCACAGGACGGATGCATCAGATAATTCTTTAATTTTTCATAATGTTCCATTTCCATGATTTTTTTTTGATCATTATTTTTTTTAGAATAATTGACTCAAACTTCCCACATCAATAAGGTGTACTGAACCTTGAAAATTCTATATTTCAGCCAATAAAAAAGGCATAAGTCCGTTCCATTTGGTATAATGGAATTGTCCAGAAACCAATAACCAAGGGGGATTTATGCCATGTCCATTATATCACAGAACAACACAAATGAGGTAGCCTTAGTTGATTGCATTCAGAGATTTTTTTCAAAACACCATGTTGGTAAGCTT
>JAXFDY010000166.1:0-2034 GCA_034172985.1 Lachnospiraceae bacterium | reverse complement strand
GGAATATACATGATAAATGTAATTACACCAAGGTAAATTGCAGGTACTCTAGTTTTTTTCTTCACCAAAATCTTATCTCCTTTTAAAGCAATGTTTTCAAACTGTATATCTATTCAGAGCTACATCTCAATTTCACCGGTTTTTGCTATCCTGCTATACAGGCCGATTATAAGCGATGTAAGTATAAGCAGAATAACCGACAAAGCCGCTGCAAACGGAAGATTCCTTCCTTTTGTAAGCTGCTCCTGAATCACACTTCCCACAAGTACTATCTTATTTCCGCCAAGTATATCCGCAATAAAGAAAAGTCCCATCGATGGAACGAAGGTCAGTATAACTCCGGAAAGAAGCCCTGCTACAGTATTTGGCAGTGTAACTGTAACAAATGCCTTGAACTTACCTGCTCCTAAATCTCTTGCTGCCTCTACCAGTGACCAGTCCATCTTATCAACACATGAATAAACCGAAAGTATCATGAATGGCAGTAGGACATACACCATTCCTACAAGCACCGCGGGATATGAATACAGCAGTTTAAGTGGCTTCTCTGTAATATGAAGTGCCATAAGTATCTTATCAAGCACACCATTGCTTCTAAACACTATTATCCAGCCATTTAACCGCACAAGACTGCTTATCCAGAATGGCATAAACATAAGTATCATCATTCTTTTCTTCCATTTTTCTGACAGTCGTGCCATAAAATATCCAAACGGATATCCAACCAGCATAATTATAAATGTCGAACTGAACGCCAGTTTAAGAGAATCCTTGAATGTTCTAATATATATCGGTTCAAAAATCCTTTTATAATTCTCCAGTGTAAACTGTGGTATCGCTCCCCAGACCTGGGCTTTTGTCATGAAACTTAATATCACCATATATATTATCGGTGCAAACACAAATATCATTGTGAACAGATAAATCGGAATCAGCCATGGAATGGTTTTAACTTTTCCTGCATGTTTTCCGGTATTTGTGGATTTCATTATCTGATGATCTCTCTCGTTGTGCAAAGTATGTCTGCTCAATTATCTGCCACCTCCACTGCATCCTCATCTGACCAGCCTATTTTTACTTTTTCCCCCGGCAAAAGCTCGTAATCTATTCCATATCGGTTAGCCGTTATCTCCTGTCCATCATTTAAGCCAAATAGTATCTTTAACTGGCCGCCTGCAAATGTCTTCTCCTTAACTACCGCTTCTCTTACACACTGTGGGCTTTCATTCATAAGCACCTTTTCGCCCCTAATTGCATAAGTCTTTCCATTTTCCCTGAAAATATTGGCATTTCCGACAAAATCTGCAACAAAGCTCGTTCTCGGGTGATAATATATATCATTTGGAGTACCTATCTGCTCAAAAAGTCCGTCACGCATTACCGCTATCCTGTCAGACATGTTGATTGCCTCCTCCTGGTCATGCGTAATATATATAAATGTAATTCCCAGTTTTTTCTGAAATCGTTTTAATTCAAGCTGCATCTGTCTTCTAAGCTTTAAATCAAGGGCGCCTAATGGCTCATCAAGAAGAAGTACATCAGGCTGGTTTATGACAGCCCTTGCAATGGCTACCCGTTGTCTCTGACCACCACTAAGCTCATTTAGGTTTCGCTTTTCAAATCCCTCTAACTGTACCATTTTCAGCATTTGGGCTACTCGTTCTTTTATCTGGTTTTTGGGAATTCCTTTTATCTTTAATCCATAAGCAATGTTTTTCTCAACATTCATATTAGGAAATAATGCATAGCTTTGGAACACTGTATTAACATTTCTTTTGTTTGGTTCAAGTGACGTGATATCATTTCCGTTCAAAAGCACCTTGCCCGAATCCGGCTCTTCTAAGCCTGCTATAATTCTAAGCATAGTCGTTTTTCCACATCCTGACGAACCAAGAATCGTAATAAATTCTCCCCTTGCAATCTCAATATTTAATCCTTTTAATACCTGTGTGTTTCCAAATGATTTATTCAAATTGACTAATTCCAATATATTATCGCCCATAATACTCAAGCCTTTCCTTTATGCATGTATAC
>JAXFDY010000164.1:0-6020 GCA_034172985.1 Lachnospiraceae bacterium | reverse complement strand
GGAACGCCCCATAATGGCATAAAATGTATTACTGTAAAATTCATGGTTAAAATGATCTAATACCTTTTTTTCTCCCTGATATATTTTGGTCACTTCATGGACTCTGACCATCTCCTTTTTTTCTGCTGATTTTTCCTGACTGCTCATTGTATTCTCCACCACCTGCACCTTTCTTTTATCCATATTTAAAATCCTATTCTGCCCGCTGTGCAATGCATGTCCCAGCTTTCCTTCCATAGTAATACCATGTTGCACCTGATATGGTTATGACTGCAGCATTTTTCTTTGGAACATTCCATCCAGCATCTCAATCCTCCTTCAGTTCCCGGTTCAGACTGATTGTACTCATTCTGATTCTGCACTGGATCGCTATAAATACCGCCATAACACCTGCCATGTATTCCATGGTTAACAAAATCATCATCTCCACCATATATAAGCCCTCAACATGCAATTAATAATATACTCCAAAATTTTAATTTCCTTGATACCGCTGTTTCCTATGCCCAAAAGAACAACTACCTCAAGCTGATTTTTCTTCCTCTTTTCAAATAATTTCCCCTTCGCTGATTTCAATAATAGTATCCGAGAGGAAGTTCAACTCTTCGTTATCGTGACAGGCAAGGATGACCATTGCTCCTCGTTCTTTTTCCCGCAAAATAATTGTTTTTATTTTTTCCGCAGTCTCACTATCCAGTGCATTAATCGGTTCATCCAGAATGATTAGTTTCGGTTTCTCCATAATCGCCGCTGCAATCCCCAATTTCTGTTTCATTCCCAAAGAATATTTATAATATTTCCGCTTATCATACGGATCCAGTCCCACATCGGACATGGTATGGCGAATGTCATCCTCTGTAATTTTATTTTTCAGCTTTGCCAGCAGGGATAAATTCGCAAATCCTGTTTCCCCGGACAAAAAAGACGGATTTTCTAAAAGAAGTCCCAGACTGTCCGGATAAGAAATGTCTTTTCCCAATATTTTTCCATTGATATCCACATATCCGGAAGTCGGATGAATAAGGCCGCATATGGCACGCATCAGCATGGTTTTTCCCGAACCATTTTTTCCTTTCAATCCATATACATGTCCCTCTTCAAACCGCACATTTACATTTTTTAATACATAATTTCCCTTCAGTTTTTTGCTGTAATCATTGACCTGAATATAATACATAGACACTCCTTCTATAAAATATCTCTTTTTTTCATATAAACCGCTCCGATTACCATACATACGATAATCAGTACACCACAGAACAAAAATGATGGCAAAGCGGTAATCCCACTCTCTCTTGCCAGTTCTAAACGGTTAAACATCTGATAGTTACCCGGAAGAAGTGGCGAATAAAAATAAAACGAAACAAGCTGTTGTAAGACAACAACTAAAAATCCATATACCGGAGCTGTTAATATGGACAAAAGCATCTGTATCATCAATACTGACAGACTGGCAATAACTGGAAGCATAAGACAATAAATCATATAATCAGCCGTTTTTCCCAACTGATATATTTCTCCATACACCGATAACAGATTAATATCCGGTAACATTTTCCATCCTCCGGTCAGAATGGCAGCAGTAAGCCAGATACCCAGATAATACAGTACGACTGTCAGAATCAGCCAAAGACACTTACTGTACCACCATGTAACATTTCCTCCCACACGGATAAAAATCTGTCTTCCCCTTACCGATAAATCCCGGACCGGATAATAAGCTGTCACATATGCCAGAAGCACCTGCATCGTCAGAAATTCAATCTTAACCTGAAAGGGAGATACCTGGGGAATATATTCTTTTTCCCCATAAAACAGATAAATAATAAGATCCATAAAACCAATCTGCCCGGATAGTCCGGAAAAAATACTTAAATCACGCAGTGAAACCCACTGATAGACAATTAACGGTACTAATAAAACAAAATAATACCAGTGTTTCAAAATCTGCTCCCGAACATCCGACAGAAACAGTCGAATAAACGAATATGCATGATTTCTCCGTGATTTAATCGATTTCGACATGAATCCCACCTCCAAGTTCTTGCGAAGCTCCTCCTTTATCTGATGCATAACTATTGTCCCTGCCCGCTCTCAGACAGCCATCATGAGTCCACAAATATACATCCTCCAGTGCTCCGGGCCAGATAATATACGCAGCACGGATATAATGAACATCTCCCGTTCCGTCCTGATATGTATCCATATGAACATAAGCGTTTTCTTCCTGATCTGACACTTCATAATCATCCGGATATCCAATCGGCCATATAAGATTTTCCTTCTTCCGATTATAAAGCCACATTGTCTGAGATACCGTTACCGGAATAGTTTCCTGTATATTCTGATACTGTTCCAGCTTCACGGTTAAAACAAGATATCTCAAATCTTCTTCCGCAAAGCCATATCTTTCTTCATAAACGGACCTCATGTCTTTCAGGTAATCTCTATTACGAAAACTCTCGGGCAGTTCCTCATATTCCTCAAAAATCTCTGTATGCAGCAGCGTATATTTTTTTGAATCATAAATTTCTCCCATTTCCGCTACTTCAATCATCTGTCCCACTGTCTTATCCGAACCAAAAAAGTACTGTTCCGGAATTACTGAGCCCTCGGATGTGAGATTCACAAGATCATAATTTGTATCCCCATATGTCTTAAGTTTTGCAAGATCCCTTTCCCGCTTCTCAGGCTGTACCAGATTCAGTGAAAGACAGAGTTTAGAATTTCCATTATCTTCACTCTTTGGGATAACCAAATACAGATCATAGCTGGAAGGCAGAAAGGTGACATAGAGAAGCTCCAATGTTATCGACTCTCCATCCTCCACTACAAATTCCCACTCTATTTCCTGTCCATCCGCATTCCATGCACGAAAATCACATAAATCAAAAAACTCTCCCATGTTTTTATTTTCCACATTATAAATACGCAAATCCATATTCTGGTATGCTTTAGGCTTTCCTGAATGATTTTGAAGCCTGACGGTCAGTCTGGTGTAAGTCAGTTCCGGTTCATATATGACCTCACTCCGGGTCGGACTTGTCCAAAATTCAATTTCCGGCTCTAATTTTCCTCGCTGCGTATAATACCCATCCTCATCTGAAAACTCCTGCTGCATCTCGGCAGATTCCACAATATAATCAATTCCTTCCATGGTCACTTCCTTGCCAAGGCTTATATAACTAATTCCATTTTCCACTATATTTTTTCCTACATTGTCCTGTAACAAATTTTTCCCAGTATTTTGGTGCTCCTGATACCCGTTTACCAAAGTAAGCACAACTACCGTCAGAAGCAGCACCAAACAGGAAATGATTGTTTTTTTATTCTTCCTCATAATAATTTATCCTCCAGATAAATTCGTTCCGGGTAAACAGATACATAAATCCGGACTGGATTATTTAGCATTGTCTCCCGTAAGCTCTCATCTACATTATAAAAGATCCAGATATCTCTTGACTCTCCTGGCTGGATTCCATCGACAATCCCCTTGTTTACCAGAGTAGTCAGATAAGTTGCTCCATTTGTATAAGAATCACACTGTATCGTCCAATGGAAAAATTCCGGACTGATTGTATCATCCGTCAGATTTTTTATTGAGACACCGATCACACAATATTCCGTATCTCCTTCCGTCCAACTGAGCCAATCCTGTTTTGAAACCATTTGAAATTTCTCCATCGCCTCTTCCCGGGTCATCAGGCACATAGAATTCCATGTAACTTCCCGTCCCATTACCTGATAGGTTTCCCCCAGACGATAGCTTTCCCATGCTCCAACTTCATAAGTTTTATTTACTCTTAGAAAACAGGTCAGCCAAACTGTCAGAAAAACAAAAAAAGTAATACCATACAGGATTTTCTTTTTACACCACTTCATCTCTTCTCTTCCCCCTGATAAAAAATACAAAAAATGTAATGCTCAACCAAGCCAATAACAAAAGAAAACCATTTATCACTTCTGCACTTCCTGCACTCGGATTCGATAACTGTATCGGATCCAGTCCGGGAATCTGTAGAATCGGCAAAACCAGTTGCCATATTGTCACACATATATATGGGAAAATAACCAGAAGATATTTATTTGCGATGAAATCTGTTCCCAAAAACACAGTAACAGCATACAGACCTCCTATGAGAAAATCCACAAACAAATACATCAGAATAAACATAATTGTATGCTCGTAGAACATACTTGAATAAGAAAAAGAAATACCAAACACGCCAATCGGAACCGGCTGATGAGCCGGCAACAATGCCAGACAGCATAGAATGTCTAAAATGAGTGGCAAGGTCATGATAAGTCCACCAGATAAAAAAGTAACCATATATTTTGCAATCAGATAATGCTCCTTCCTACACTTTCCCTGCAAATTTTTAATATATCCCTCTGAAATATCACAGAAATAAGAATTTGCAAATGGAATTGCTGTCAATAATGGCATAAGTCGAAATAAAATTTCTCCTTGCCAGCCATACATATCATATCCCATAAAAAACATACATGCTGAAAAAGGAAACTGCATAGGATTAGTTCTGATGTTATCCACTGCTCTATTCGCCTGAGCATAGGGCAACACCACCTGCAGAATATGACTGCCCACAAAACATCCGCCAATCACCAATGCCACCCAGAAACTTTTTGTCCGAAATAGACGATGCAGTTCCATCTTCAAACATCCCCTCATAAAATTCTCCTCCTCATATAACTGTATGTCTTTCCTCTGAATCAACCATTTTTCTTATCATATACTATATCTTCTATTTTCGCAATATTCTGGCTGGATTTTTTGCTGAACGACAAGTTTAACGTGCTGAACGACAAGTTTTTACAGATTTACTTATTTTAAAGCAAAATAGAGCTTCCGTGGATGAATCAATTCCATCCTCTACACAGATACAATTCACACCAAAATCCTGAATAGTTTGGAGTGTCACCAACACATCCACTGCATTACCTCCAAATCTCCATAATTTGAACTCTAAAACAAACGCTACCTCATCTTCATATTCGCATAATGGTTTCATTCGTGACTTCTGTTTTATGTAATATCACATCTAACGGAATGCTCGCATGATAAATATTCTTTGTTATGCAGCAAGTTCTCCGCTTAGAACGGCTGCTAACATATAAATGCTTTTCTTATGAAATCGCAATTTGTAATTTCATGGATTCAATCTCATCCCAATTAAATAAAATATAAAGTTTTCTGGAATCTTGACTTCACTGATACTGCTCCACCAGATTTCTAATATCTTCCTCATAGATATCAAATCTATTTTCTTCTCCATCCTGCAGTTCTGCCTTCCATACTTTCTGAGAATACCATATGGTATCTATCTCCCTTACCTTATTTCTCTGATACCATACAAATAATTTCAAATTACTGTCCTCTATATCCAGACGTACTACATTGTTTGCACAATCATTGGCAAACACTGTATCCTCATATTCCTCTGACCATTCATAATAATATTTTTCAAATTGTTCAAAATTTTTTTCCTGCTGTTCTCCGAGTTCTATGGCTTCCTCCAAAGTAATGCACCTTACACTTTCCTGAACAAGCTGTATTAATGTATCTTTGATTTTTTCTTTTTCCGCATCTGTTATATAATACTGCAACACAATTTCATAACTGAAGTCAGCATATCTTCTTTCCTCATAAGCTCTCAGACTAATCAGTTGTTTTTCCTCTGCAAATCCCATATCCAATACTTTTAATGTATTTCCGGATTGGTCAGTCACTTCAAAATACCAGTGTTCATCAGAATCATTCCAAATTCCTCCATATTCCCTGGTGAAAAACACCGGACGAAACTTAATAGAATTCAGAACAGCGTCAAATGTTTTCAACGCATCCGCATTATCAACGATATATTCCTGATTATATTTTTCTTCTTCGTTTCCCCATATATGTATAAGCAGTTTTTGAGATTCTCCGACATTTTGCTTTTTCATCAGATAATGAAAAGATTTCCCGCAAAATATGGAGTAGATAAATGCTGTCATACCAACCA
>JAXFDY010000129.1:0-20958 GCA_034172985.1 Lachnospiraceae bacterium | reverse complement strand
CGGCATATTAAATAATGTCAATAATTCACGAGCTTCTTCATCAGTCTTTGCTGTGGTTACAAAGATAATATCCATACCTCTTACTTTATCAACCTTATCGTATTCGATTTCTGGGAAGATAATCTGTTCTTTAATTCCGAGAGCATAATTTCCTCTTCCGTCAAATGAATTAGGGTTTACACCTCTGAAGTCACGTACACGTGGTAATGAAAGATTTACGAGACGATCAAGGAACTCATACATCTTTTCACCTCTAAGTGTAACCTTACAACCAATTGCAAGACCTTCTCTGATCTTGAAGTTAGCGACTGATTTCTTTGCTCTTGTAAGAACAGCTTTCTGTCCTGAGATAGTCTCAAGATCCTTAACAGCTGAATCTAACACCTTCGCATTGTCTTTTGCTTCGCCAACGCCCATATTTATAACAATTTTATCAAGCTTAGGTACCTGCATTACATTCTTGTATCCAAACTTTTTCATCATTGCATCTACAATCTCATTATTGTAAGTGTCTTTAAGTCTGCTCAACGTTAGGTCCTCCTCTCTAATTAATCAATTACCTTGCCGCTCTTCTTAGCAACACGTACTTTTTTACCATCTTCTACTTTGAAACCAACTCTTGTTACTTCTCCGTCTACTACTAACATAACATTTGAAATATCAATAGAAGCCTCCTGGCTTATAATGCCACCTGTCTGGTTCTGAGCATTTGGCTTTGTGTGTTTGGAAACCATGTTGATTCCTTCCACAAGTACAGTGTTATCTTTTGCGTTTACAGACATTACCTTGCCTTCTTTATCTTTATCTTTACCGGCAATAACTCTTACGAGATCACCTTTTTTAATCTTCTTAGCTGACACTGTCCTACACCTCCTATAATACTTCAGGTGCTAAAGAAACAATTTTCATAAACTGTTTATCTCTTAGCTCTCTTGCTACTGGTCCAAAGATACGAGTTCCTCTTGGAGTCTTGTCATCTTTAATAATAACAGCAGCGTTCTCATCAAATTTGATGTATGAACCATCTTTACGGCGTGCGCCCTTAACAGAACGAACAACTACGGCCTTAACTACATCACCTTTTTTAACAACACCGCCTGGTGTTGCTTCTTTGACAGAAGCAACAATAACGTCACCGATGTTTGCATATCTTCTAGTAGAACCGCCCATTACTCTGATACAAAGCAATTCCTTAGCGCCTGTATTATCAGCGACTTTAAGTCTTGTTTCCTGCTGAATCATAATAATACTCCTTTCTACTATCTAGCCTTCTCAACGATTTCTACAAGTCTCCATCTCTTATCCTTAGATAATGGTCTTGTTTCCATAACTTTTACTGTATCACCGATACCGCATTCGTTATTTTCATCATGAGCTTTTAATTTATATGTTCTTTTTACAATCTTCTTATATAATGGATGCTTTACGTTATCCTGAACTGCTACAACGATTGTCTTATCCATCTTGTCGCTTACGACTTTACCGATACGTGTTTTTCTTAAATTTCTTTCCACGATACTGTCTCCTTTCTCAGATTCCCAAAATCAATTAATAATTACTTTGAAGCCATTTCTGACATAACTGTCTGGATTCTTGCAATGTTCTTTCTAACTTCTTTAATTCTGCTAGTATTATCCAACTGATTTGTTGCGTTCTGGAATCTCAAATTGAAAAGTTCCTTTTTAGCAGCTACTAATTCATCATTTAATTCTGCAGCTGATTTTGCCTTTAAATCTTCTACATATTTATTAATTTTCACTGTTATCACCGCCTTCTAAATCTGCACGAGAAACGATCTTACACTTAACTGGTAACTTGTGTGTAGCAAGACGTAAAGCTTCTCTGGCAACTTCTTCTGAAACGCCTGCGATTTCAAACAATACACGTCCTGGCTTAACAACTGCAACCCAGTATTCGAGTGTTCCTTTACCGGAACCCATACGAGTTTCTGCTGGTTTTGTAGTTACTGGTTTATCTGGGAATATTTTAATCCAAACTTTACCACCACGCTTGATATAACGTGTCATAGCAATACGGGCAGCTTCAATCTGGTTTGATTTAATCCATGCTGGTTCTAAAGCGACAATACCATATTCACCGTAAGTAATCTTGTTGCCTCTTAAGGCCTTACCTGTCATAGTACCACGGAACTGTTTACGACGCTTAACTCTCTTTGGCATTAACATTATTTATCGCTCCCTTCCTTTACATCTGCTTTAGCAGCCTTAGTTGGAAGTACTTCGCCTTTGTAAATCCAAACCTTAACACCTAACTTACCATAAGTAGTGTCTGCCTCAGCGAAACCATAATCAATATCAGCTCTTAATGTCTGAAGTGGAATAGTACCTTCGCTGTAGAACTCTCCACGAGCCATATCAGCGCCGCCTAAACGTCCTGAAACAGCTGCCTTGATACCCTTAGCTCCTGCCTTCATACTTCTTGACATTGTAGACTTCATAGCTCTTCTGAATGAAACACGGTTCTCTAACTGAAGAGCGATGTTTTCAGCAACAAGCTGGGCATCCTTATCCGGTTTCTTCACTTCCTTGATGTCTACTACTAACTTCTTATCTGTTAACTTCTGTAATTCTGCTTTCAGTTTCTCGATTTCAGCACCGCCCTTACCGATAACTACACCAGGTTTAGCTGTGTGAACGATAACTTTACATCTATCTGATGCTCTTTCGATTTCAATCTTAGCAACACCAGCGCTGTATAATTTATTCTTAAGGTACTTTCTGATCTTCTGATCTTCAATAAGATTATCAGCAAAATCAGCCTTAGGTGCATACCATTTTGAATCCCAATCTTTAATAACGCCGACTCTTAAGCCGTGAGGATTAACTTTCTGTCCCATTTTGCGTTCTCCTTTCTAATACTATTTCTCGTTAAGCACGATAGTGATATGACACATTCTCTTCTCGATTCTGTATGCTCTACCCTGTGCTCTTGGTTTGATTCTCTTCATGATAGGTCCCTGAGATGCATAGCACTCCTCGATATAAAGGTTCTCTGCGCTTAATCCCTGGTTATTCTCAGCATTTGCAATTGCTGATTTTAATAATTTTTCTATTACTGAAGATGCATATCTTGGATTGTAAGCTAAGATACCCAGAGCAGACTCTACGTCCTTACCTCTGATAGCGTCCAATACGAAGCATGCTTTCTGAACTGATATTCTAGCATATGAAAGTTTTGCTGATGGTCTTGTATCCTTAACAGCGTTTCTTTCTCTCTTAATCTGGCTTCTATGTCCCTTTGCCATGGATGAATACCTCCTTTCAAAATTCTAAAAACTAACGTCTAGCCTTCTTTTCGTCTTTTCCATGTCCTCTGTAAGTTCTTGTTGCTACGAACTCGCCGAGTTTATGTCCAACCATGTCTTCTGTTACATATACTGGTACATGCTTTCTTCCATCATGTACAGCAATTGTATGTCCTACCATCTGTGGGAAGATTGTTGAACGACGTGACCAAGTCTTAATAACTGACTTCTGTCCTGACGCATTCATTGCTTCTACTTTTTTAAGTAAGCTTTCATCCGCAAATGGTCCCTTTTTTAATGATCTAGCCATTGGTAATCCTCCTTATTTCATGTTCTTGCCGTCTCTTCTTCTTACGATGAGCTTGTTAGACTGCTTGTTCTTCTTTCTTGTCTTTAATCCAAGTGCTGGCTTGCCCCATGGTGTACATGGACCTGGACGACCGATACCAGTCTTACCTTCACCACCACCGTGTGGATGGTCATTAGGATTCATTACAGAACCACGAACTGTAGGTCTGATACCCATGTTACGCTTACGTCCTGCTTTACCAATGTTTACTAAGTCGTGTTCTACGTTACCAACCTGACCGATTGTTGCACGGCAGATGATTGGAACCATTCTCATTTCGCCTGATGGTAATCTAAGTGTAGCATATTTGCCTTCCTTAGCCATAAGCTGAGCTGAGTTGCCGGCTGAACGAACGAGCTGTCCGCCCTTGCCCGGATATAATTCAACGTTGTGTACTTCTGTACCAACTGGGATTGCTTCAAGTGGTAAGCAGTTACCTACTCTGATTTCAGCATCAGGACCGCTCATTACTTTCATACCATCTGTAAGTCCGTTAGGAGCAAGGATGTATGACTTTTCACCATCTGCATAGCAGATTAAAGCGATATTTGCTGTTCTGTTTGGATCGTATTCGATACCGATAACAGTTGCCGGAATTCCGTCTTTTCTTCTCTTGAAGTCGATAATTCTATATTTTCTTCTTGAACCGCCACCGCGATGTCTTACTGTGATTTTACCCTGGTTATTTCTACCCGAGTTCTTCTTCAAAGAAACTGTTAATGACTTCTCTGGAGTTGACTTTGTGATTTCTGCGAAGTCAAGACCTGTCATATTTCTTCTGGAAGGTGTATATGGGTTATATGTCTTAATTCCCATTTTCTTATTCTCCTTTTCTGATATTATTCTTCCCCGCCTAAATAACTGAGTAACTTTTTCTTAAGCAGGGGCGCAGTATATACTTGAGAGATTTATCATACTGCCTGTTTAAAATCTTACAGTCCCTGGAAAATTTCAATTTCCTTGCTATCCTCTGTTAACTGTACGATAGCTTTCTTTCTTGCTGCTGTCTTACCAACTGTTCTTCCACGTCTCTTAGTCTTTCCGTCTAAGTTCATTGTATTAACCTTGGCAACCTTTGTTCCTTCGAACATTTTCTCTACAGCATCTTTAATCTGTGTCTTTGTAGCCTCTGTATGAACATAGAATGTATATTTCTTTTCAGCCATATCATTCATGCTCTTTTCTGTGATTACAGGCTTGAGGATTACATCATAGTATTTTACGTCTGCCATTATGCGTACACCTCCTCGATGGTTGCTACAGCTGCTTTATCAATCACAAGTGTATCATACTTTAAGATATCATATACATTGATTGTGTTTGTCAAAGCTGTCTTTACAGTAGGAATGTTCTTTGCTGATGCAATAACATTCTGATCATTTTCATTTAAAACTACTAATGCTTTTGATACTTTTAAGTTGTCTAAAGCCTTAACAAATGTCTTTGTCTTGATTTCATCCATCTTAATTGCATCTACAACGATAAATTTATTTTCCTGAACTCTTGATGTCAATGCTGACTTAAGAGCCAATCTCTTCTCTTTCTTATTCATCTTGAATGAATAATCTCTTGGCTTTGGAGCAAATACAATACCGCCGCCTGTCCACTGTGGAGCTCTTGTTGAACCCTGTCTTGCGTGGCCTGTACCCTTCTGCTTCCAAGGCTTTCTTCCGCCACCGCTCACTTCTGAACGTGTCTTTGCGCTCTGTGTGCCCTGACGATTATTTGCAAGCTGAAGCTTTACTGCCTGATTTACTAAATGTTCATTAACTTCTACGCCAAATACTGCGTCGTTAAGTTCCATTTCTCCAACCTGCTGTCCTTCCATATTATATACAGATACTTTTGACATTTGATTGTTCCTCCTTCCCTAATACCTATTTGCCTGACTTAACAGTTTCCTTAATTGTAACCATTGCTTTCTTTGGTCCCGGAACTGCACCTTTTACAAGGATTAAGTTGTTTTCTGCATCAACTCTGACAATTTCAAGGTTCTGGATTGTAATCTTCTTTGAACCCATATGTCCTGGCATTCCTTTTCCTTTGAATACCTTAGATGGGCTTGAACAAGCACCATTTGAACCCTGGTGTCTGTGGAACTTAGAACCATGAGCCATAGGTCCTCTGGACTGGCCTAATCTCTTGATAGCACCCTGGAATCCTTTACCCTTTGAAATAGCAGTTGCATCAACCTTATCGCCTGCAGCAAAGATATCAGCTTTGATTTCATCTTTTACTGAATAATTTTCAGCATCTTCGAATCTGAATTCTCTTACAAATCTCTTATAAGGAACTCCTGCCTTATCAAAATGTCCTTTTACCGGTTTGTTAACTAACTTTTCTCTGATATCTCCGAAGCCTACCTGTACTGCACTGTAACCATCGTTTGCTACTGTCTTAACCTGAGTAACAACACATGGACCAGCCTGAAGTACTGTAACTGGTGTTAAAGCACCATCTTCATTGAAGATCTGAGTCATACCAACTTTTGTTGCTAAAATTGCTTTCTTCATTGTAATACCTCCTGTTTAATCTACAGCGGTTTTCGACATTTCATCGA
This sequence comes from Lachnospiraceae bacterium, assembly GCA_034172985.1. Classification (GTDB taxonomy): domain Bacteria; phylum Bacillota; class Clostridia; order Lachnospirales; family Lachnospiraceae; genus CAG-303. The sequence continues at coordinate 14,784 of JAXFDY010000129.1, read as the reverse complement.
AAACATCCTAGAACAGCTTAATATACGTGGAACACTATAGGTTACGTTATCAATCACCTGTGACTGATAATCTGCTCAAGCCCTTGCACGAAGTGCAACTTTTTATGGGTGAGATTCCATATGTTGATTCCTTATTAATAGGAAGTGTGTTACTTTTATATCTAAACCCTTCAGGATTACTTGCTTATTTTGTCGAAGACTGATTATTTTGTCTTCATCTTGATGTCGATATACACACCAGCTGGCATTTCTAACTTAGATAATGTCTCAACTGTCTTCTGTGAAGGTGTGATGATATCGATAAGTCTCTTATGAGTTCTCTGCTCGAACTGTTCTCTGGAATCTTTGTACTTGTGAACGGCTCTAAGAATTGTAACTACTTCCTTCTTTGTTGGAAGTGGTACAGGACCGCTAACCTTTGCACCTGTCTTCTTAACAGTATCGATGATTTTGGCAGCTGACTGATCGATTAACTGATGATCGTAAGCTTTCAATGTGATTCTCATTACTTGACTTGCCATAAAAAAAGTCGCCTCCTTTTCGTACTTTTAACTAAGCACAACAAGTGGTGACTGTACACTCTCCCGTGTGTTTCCTTAATCATCACATTAAGAATTCTCACACGTTGTTTCCGCATTCTGCGGACCTTTATTTTGTACAGTGACTTGTCGCCAGTTTCCTAACTTGACATTCGCTCCACGGAAAAACTTGCTTTCGCAACAACCTCACGCTTCATCGCTATCATGTCACAGCAAGTGTTACTATACACTATAATTCCACATATTGCAAGTGTTTTTTTTATTTTTTTTCATTTGTTCTTCTTTTTGTACATTTTGAGTTTTTTTCTATTTAAATTGCGATTTTAAATCGCAATATTTCTCCAGATCCCAAAAATCGGAAGTCCCATAAAATAGAAAAACAGTAACACAGATTCTGCTTTTCCCATTTTTGTATTATCATCTCTGAACCATTTCCATAAAGTCTTCCCTATAATATAAACCAAATATGGAAAAGTAACAAACAGATACTGATTATAATGGTATGCCAGCCGCCACTGCCCTTTCATTATAGCCATAATCATTCTTGTAATTCCGCATCCCGGACACTGGTATCCGGTAATCGCATAAAAAAGACAAGGTATACCGTGTCCGGTATACCTTACAATACAGTAATATGCAATAAGAATTCCAAGTAAAATCAATATTTGATATACTTTCTTTCGCATAAGCCCAACCTTAATTTTCTGCAAGTTTATTTAATTCATACTGGATTAAAGCATATGCAATAATACCACCAAAAATATATAAAATAAGGTAAAGAACTCCGCCATTTGATGCAGGAATGCCTCTCTGCTGCTTAGCTATATCGATTTTTTCTCCACATCTGTAAGCCCAGAAAAATCCATAGATACCACATGTTACAAGTGTAAGCACCAAAGCCATCACACCTGAAGTTTTGTTGTCACCAGATACTGCATTTGTATCATCTGTCAGACATACAAACCAGTACAGTCCATAAATACCACATGTAACTAAGGTAAGAATAATACTTACAACAAGGTTACGTTCTTTAATTGACATATTCATATTCATAATCCTCCCATATTCTTTTCTTAAAATTTTATATTTTTTATAAATTTTTTATATATCGAACCTAGTATATTATACCAGTATGTACTTGTCAAGAAAAAATATAAATAAGAGATTTATTGTAGATTTATCTCAGCTATCGGGTCATTGTTATAATTAATCTCCCTCACTTCACCGCCACACCAATAGAGAAAACTTTCATTATTCCATTTTTGGAATTGCTCCTGTAATCATGGCACAGCCAAGGATAATCCCTCCCACTATTTGTCCTATTTTTTTCATATACTCCTCCTTTTATTTCATCCTATAAGCGTTTGCGAATTTTTAGAAGAGAGGACCTTATGTGTATGTATTGCGACTTTGAGCGGACAAATCAGCCATAGTGTACGTCCATGACGAACAATTTGGCTGACTTGTCCGAATCAATGGAGTGAGAATACACATATGCCCTCTCTTCTAAAAATTCGCAAACGCCTATTTCATCCTAACTTTAAGTACGATTTTTCTCCCTTCGCTTGCATTTTCATAAATTTTTTATCGAAAATAATGATTATACTGGACACAAACTTTAATTGATAGTAAAATCATTACAGTTGACAGCTGATTGATAAAAAAAGCGAGAAATGGAGATTATATTATGTGGATTGCAGATAATTGGAAAGATTATGAAGTGATAGATTGCTCCGGTGGCGAGAAGTTAGAACGATGGGGAGATTACATCCTTGTCCGTCCCGATCCTCAGGTGATATGGAATACGCCCAAAATCCAAAAAGGATGGAATGCCATGAACGGCCACTATCACAGAAGTTCGAAGGGAGGAGGAGAATGGGAATTTTTTGATCTCCCTCAGCAATGGAGCATTAGCTACAAATCTCTCACCTTCCATCTGAAACCGTTCAGTTTTAAACATACCGGTCTGTTCCCTGAACAGGCTGTCAATTGGGACTGGTGTTCCCAAAAAATCAAATCTGCCGGCAGACCCGTGAAAGTTCTGAATCTGTTTGCCTATACAGGAGGTGCCACTCTGGCTGCCGCTGCAGCAGGAGCGCAGGTCACTCATGTGGATGCGTCAAAAGGCATGGTAAATTGGGCCAAAGAAAATGCTCAGGCATCCGGTCTTTCAGAGGCTCCTATCCGCTGGCTGGTAGATGACTGTAAAAAATTTGTAGAACGTGAAATCCGTCGTGGCAATAAATACGATGGTATCATTATGGATCCTCCATCTTATGGAAGAGGACCAAAAGGAGAAATTTGGAAAATTGAAGATTCCATTCATGAATTTATACAGCTATGCACCCAGATTTTATCAGAAGATGCTATTTTCTTTCTGATTAATTCCTACACGACAGGCCTTGCACCTTCTGTACTGACTTATATGATGTCTGTAGAAATCAAGGCAAAGTTTGGCGGCAACGTAGAATCTTCAGAAATCGGATTACCTGTATCCTCTAATGGTCTTGTGCTTCCCTGTGGAGCCTCCGGACGTTGGAGCAAAAATGACATATAAAAAAACTTCCCGGATTCAGTTCGGGAAGTTTTTTTATAAACAGCTTATGCTGCTACCTCTTCTTCTTTGTCTAAAAACAGTTTTTTCAAGCCCTGTATTGCTACAATCACACCAAGGATCATAAGTGCCACTGCAAATGCCAGCTGCAACATATTACCTGCTGTAGGATTACCAATCAGAACAATAATTTTCTGAATTAACGCTGTCAGGGTAACTGCCAGCATGATAATCATCGGTACCCAGAGCATCCAGCCCTTTCTCTTTGTCTTTTTAAAATATACTGCACATGCAATCAATGCAAGAGCGGAAAGTAACTGATTTGCTGAACCGAACAATGGCCAGATATCTGCATATCCCACTTTTGCCAGCATATATGCCAGTACCAGTGTAATAATCGTAGCGAAATACTTATTTGTGACTACCTTTCTCCATGGCTCCATTTTATCATCTTCAATAGATGCATCAAGGAATAATTCCTGGAATGAAAGTCGTCCGATACGCGCAACAGAGTCAAGACTTGTAAGTGCAAAAGCTGATACAGCCAGATTAATCAATGTAAAGATGACACCATGCGGCAATCCCAGCTCAGACAAAAAGTTCGCAATCGCACCTGCAAAAATCTGAGGCTGCGTCACATATCCTGCCTCTGCAGCTTCACCTGTGGCAAAACTGGCAACTGCAATTAAGGCAATAACACCCAGCATAGACTCCATAAGCATAGCTCCAAAAGATACCGGAAGCATAGCCTTCTCATTTTTAATCTGCTTAGAAGCAGTTCCCGAAGATACCAGCGAGTGGAAACCAGATACTGCACCACAGGCAATTGTTACGAAAAGAATCGGAAACATAGAACCTGTTCCTTCCACATTAAAACTGGTAAATGCCGGAAGATTTATGCTTGGATTTGTAAAAAGAATACCGATTACTGCCATTCCAATCATAGCAATTAAAAGGTAACTGTTCAAATAATCACGAGGCTGCAATAAAGCCCACACCGGAACAACAGAAGCCACTGCTATGTACAAAAATACGATAATCTGCCATGTACTCTTCTCTACAAAAATAGGCACATTCAAGCCTATCGCAACACCTGCCACAAGAAGAACAATAGCCAGGACTGTATTAACAGCCTTTCCAAACTTCGCATATCTTAAAACAAATCCCAATGCCACTGCTTCCACAATGAACAAAACAGAAGTCATGGCCACAGATCCATTCGCTGCCACTTTGCTTCCATCTGCTGCAAATCCTGCAAAAGTCGCATCTACCACATCTGCAAAAGCTGCCACTACAAGGATACAGAATAACCAGCAAAACAGCAAAAACAGTTTCTTTCCTATTTTTCCGATGTATTCTTCAATAATGTAACCGATTGTACGTCCTTTATTTTTCACAGAAGCGTACATTGCTGAAAAATCCTGTACAGCACCGAAGAATACACCGCCTATTAAAAGCCATAACAACACAGGGACCCAGCCGAATACTGCTGCCTGTATCGGACCATTGATCGGACCTGCTCCGGCAATAGACGCAAACTGATGTCCAAATACAACCTGTGTATCAGCAGGTTCATAATCCACACCATCTCTCATTTCATAAGCCGGTGTTTTTGCTTTAGGGTCAATTCCCCATGTTTTTGCAAGCCAGCGTCCATAAAGAAGATAGCCTGCACCTAAAACTACGATCGCTATGATCATCATGATTAAACCATTCATAGCTATTCCTCCATTCTCCATCTTTATAAAAAGTTTATGTAAAATTTTACAAAACATAAATTACTACTTCGCTAATCTATTGTCAAGTATATTTTACATAATTTTTATCAACATTTTTGTTGTTTCTTTATGGAAAATTTCACAGTAAACCTTGTTCCCATATCCGGCTTCGACAATATTTCGATCACACCTCCATGGGCATCCACAATCCATTTTGCTATGGATAAGCCCAGGCCCGTCCCACCGGTTTTACTGTTTCTGGCACTGTCAGAACGATAAAAACGTTCAAATACATGGACAATTTCTGACTCCGCCATTCCAACACCTTCATCCTGCACAGAATAACTTACCTCATCCTCTTGCTGTGACACTGACAGTGTAATCCTATCTCCCTCTTTGGAATATTTGGCTGCATTATCGGTAAATATTCGGATGGATTGTTTTAACATAGCCACATCACCATACATACGAACTCCTTCCATTCCATTGAATCGGTAGATATGTTTTTCATCAATCATTAACGATTCCTCGTACACCTCCCGCACCACATCTGTCAGAACAAATTCTTCTTTTTTTAGTGTATTTCTTCCGCTATCTCCCCTGGCAAGAAATAGAAGCTGTTCCACAAGTTCTTTCATATGCTGGGATTCATTTTTTAACGCCTCTATTGATTCCTCCAGTATACTTTCATCTTTCTTCCCCCACCGGTCCAGCATATTCACATATCCCTGAATAACAGCGATTGGAGTTCGAAGTTCATGAGAGGCATCAGAGACAAAACGGTTCTGCTGCCGGTAAGCCTCCCTCATTCGTTCCAACAGATTATTAATAGCCACTTCCAGACTTTGCAGTTCTTTATCTCCGGTAGATATCTTTGCCCCCGGTGCGTCCGGCTTAATACTGGAAATGGCATTTTCAAGGCTGGAAACCTTGCTGCTATCCCATGTCATATGGCTCAGTTCTTCTGCCCGTTTCGCCATCTCATTCAGAGGTTTCATGGCACGTCTGATTTGTCTTGTCTGAAACAATCCGAAAAACAGAACTGAAACTTGAAAAATACCAATAATAATAACCGGATATTTAAGCAGAACCAGATAGTCCCACAGTCTCCATACATAAGTTTCCGCTGCATTAGTCCTGATTACATATTCCATCTGATATACCGAATTATTATAATAAAAATCCCTATCTATGACGTATTCTTCTTCCGGCAGATTGCTTTCCTGATAATATAGAAACATCCCCGCAATCAAAAGAAAAAGCAGAATGTCCAACCAGAAAAAATTGGACAACTGCTTTCCCAGAAAATTCAGATTAATCTTTCTCGCAATAGATGTTGTTGATTTATTTTCTGTCATATTTCGTTTCCTCTCACACTATTCCTCTTTAATCGCATAACCTACACCACGGACAGTCGTAATCAGCTTAATCCCATACCGGTCATCGATTTTTGTTCTGATATAGCGCACATAAACATCGATAATATTTGTCTCTCCTGCATATTCATAACCACAGACCAGATTCAATAGTTTTTCCCTGTCTAACACAATATTTTTATTTATCATCAATGTTCTTAAAAGTTCATATTCACGATGTGTCAGTTCGATTTCTTCCCCCTGATAAGTCACCTCATGTCTGTCTTCGTCAAGACACACACCCTTGACCGTCATCTTATGTGACTTTAGTTCTTTTCCTTCACTACCTCTTTTCTTGAACGCCACACGGATTCGTGCCAATAGCTCTTCTATGGCAAAAGGCTTTGTAATATAATCATCTGCACCGCCATCCAGCCCGGATACTTTGTCCATCACTGCATCCCGGGCTGTCAGCATAATGACCGGAACATCTGATTCTTTTCTGATTCTCCTCAATACCTCCAGTCCATTCAATTCCGGAAGCATAATATCTAAAAGGATCAAATCAAACTTCCCCTGTTGTGCCAGATTCAGACCATCTCTTCCATTATATGCTTTTTCCACATCATACCCCTCATGTTTCAATTCTAATTCCACAAATCTGGCTATCTTCTCTTCATCCTCTACCAATAAAATCCTTTTTTCCATAATGCCTCCGCCTCTTTTTATTATCCATTCTTTTTTCCGCTGAAATCATTTTTTATATTTTCACAGGTTTCTGCTGCTTTGTCACAGGCAGAATTAATATCTACTGTGTTTGTAATCTCTCCACGGAATGAATACCGAAATCCAAAGAATAACCCAATTACCAAAAGCGGTAATGTAACCCAGAAAGCTACAATTAACAAAATAACAAGTACAATCACCGGTGCATTTATAACTATTTTTCCATCTTTATACACTTCAAAATAATTATCACAGCCTTTCTTGATGATTTTTCCACACCATTTCAAAAATTTATCTACCATTTCCCCCAGTGTGACTCTGTTACTGTTATCCTCATAATCCTTTGCTGCCTGTTTAAATTCTTCCGAAGATTCCGATTTTGTGGTATAAGAAGCCATCCCGGCATCCTTGATTTTTCCCTGGCTTTCCAGATACACAATAGCATCCAGCAGGTCCCATTCGCATGCTTCTAGTGCAGCCTTTGCCTCCTCATATGTAACGCCTGTCTTTTCTCTTAATTTTTCCACTTTTTCCAATTGTTCCATAATTTTCCTCTCTTTCTCCCGTGTTTGACACGGTCCATCATAAATACAATTACTATCATTATATCAGATTCTTTTCTTTTTTCATCTGATGATGTAATATTATCTTATGAAAATTAATAAAAAAGAGGAGAAAAATTAAAATCAGATTAATTTTTTTCTTTTTCTATTTCCTTCTGGAACTCTTTCATATCTTTTGCGATTTCACCACTGAGAAGCAGCATACAAATCAGATTCGGAATAGCCATCAATGCATTGGCAATATCTGATAGATTCCATACAAGATCCAGTGCAGTTGTTGCACCTATATATGCAATCAACGAAAATAGTACCCGGTAAATAATGTTATACTTATGTGTACCCAAAATATATTCAAAAGCCTTCTCTCCATGATACTCCCATCCGAGAATAGTAGAGAATGCAAACAATGCAATACTGATACATACCAGCCATCCGCCCGGTCCTCCAAGAACTGTCTTAAATGCCTGAATCGTCAACGCAGAACCAGTATAAAGTTCTTCGTATGCATAGGAACCATCTTCATAAAATTTATAAATATGTCCACTTCCATCTTTGTAAGTCCCCTGAATGGATGTTAAATCTGCTTTATTATCTCCGGCATCATCTGCCATGGTCTTTCCCTCTTCATCCACATAAGGTGTAAGTACAGACTCAATATCATTTTTATCCGTCAAGACAACATTTTCACCGGACACGCGATATTCGTATTCTATATCTTTTCCATTCGAAAAATCTTCCAGTACAATCGTATTACCATTTATGGCATAATCATCGTTTGCCACCACATGCGTATTTCCCAAAGCTCCGGATGATGCAATAACAATACCAGTGATAGTACACACTACGATGGTATCCCAGAAAGTACCCGTCATATTTATGTATCCCTGACGAACAGGATTATCTGTAGTAGCTGCTGCCGCTGTAATCGCTGCAGAACCCATACCGGCTTCATTTGAAAACACACCTCTTGCTACACCATATCTCATAGCACTCATCATAGATGCTACCACAGTACCGAGAATACCACCTGTAACAGATTTTACATTAAATGCCATAGAAAAAATCATGGCAATACCAGATGGTACATTTGATATATTACCTAAAATTACAATAAGACCTGCTATCACATAAAAAATTGCCATAAAAGGAACTACAACAGAAGATACTTTTGAAATTGTCTTAATTCCTCCTACAATAATCAACAGTGCCAATGCTGTAATAATCACTCCGATTACCCAGGTAGGTATGCCAAAAGTCTCATTCATGGAAGACGCAATAGAGTTTGCCTGAGTCAGATTTCCGATACCAAAGGAAGCTACTACTGCAAAAAAGGCAAACAGCCACCCCATTATACTTCCTAATTTTTTATTTTTAATTCCTTTCTTCATGGTGTACATTGGACCACCGGACATCTCACCTTTTTCATTGACCTCACGATATTTAATGGCCAGCATACATTCACTGAATTTTGAGGTAAGACCAAAGCAGGCCGAAATCCACATCCATACTAATGCGCCCGGACCACCGGATACCATAGCAGTTGCTACACCTACGATATTTCCTGTTCCGATCGTAGCCGCTAATGCGGTGGTTAATGCCGAAAACGGTGATACGTCTCCCTCGCCTCTTCCTTTTGTTCTTGCTTCTTTACTCAGCGTCTTTTTTAACGCATAGCCGAGATTTCTCCATGATAATGCCCGTGTACGAATAGTCAGAAAAATTCCTGTACCTACTAACAAAACAAGCATGACCGGTCCCCACACAAAAGAATCTACATTACTTACAATTTGTTCAAATTTTTCCATAAAGTATTTTTCCTTTCCATCATAATGATGTTAGGGTCAAAAGCCCCTAACCACGATACCTACGGATTGTTACGTACTTCGTACTCCCACAATCCTGCAAAATATTCGCATATCGTGGTGCTTATGCCCCACTTTCATGCTCATATTTTGGCGGGTCTCAAGGACATTCACCCACATTTGAGCAAGCTCATGTGGGTTCAGACCTTTTGACCCTGGTATCATTATAATATAAAAAATCTGGTACGCAAAAAAAGAAGAACTCCTTTGTTCGCCATACCAGATTCTGTAATTATAAATATTATATAAAATTATACTCTATTTGTCAACTTTTTAAATCTCTTTTCCCGAAAACTGCGTCATATACAAATCATAATATCTTCCTTTTTGCGCTATCAGTTCTTCGTGATTTCCGGATTCTACAATACGTCCTTTATCCAGAACCACGATAAAATCTGCATCCCTGATAGTAGAAAGACGATGGGCAATAATCAGGCTTGTGCGGTCTTTCATCAGATTAATCATTGCATCCTGTATTTTCTTTTCCGTCCTTGTATCTACGCTGGATGTTGCCTCATCCAGAATCAGAATCTTCGGATCCGCAAGTACCGCCCGGGCAATCGATAAAAGCTGACGCTGTCCCTGAGATAAATTTTGTCCTGATTCTGTCAGCATTGTCTCATATCCCTGACCCATTCGCTGAATCATCCTATGACAATTTCCGATGTTGGCCGCTCTTATCATGTCTTCGTCAGAGGCCATTGGATCAGCATATTTTAAATTATTGGCAATCGTATCAGAAAATAGCACTGTATCCTGCAAAACAATCGCAATATTTTTTCTCAACTCTTCTAAAGAAATATCCCTGATATTGACTCCGTCAATAAAAATATCTCCGCTATTTATCTCATAAAATCTCATCAGCAAATTAACGACTGTAGTTTTTCCACTACCCGTTGCCCCAACTAATGCTACCTTATGTCCGGCACGCACATCAAGCGAAAAATCATACAAGACCTGTTTTTCCGGAACATAAGAAAAATTCACATTTTGAAATGAAACCATACCCTTTCCTTCCGGCATAATCGCATTTCCCTCTTTTCGTTCCGGCTCCTCGTCCATAATATCGAAAACTCTCTCTGCACCTGCTATTGCAGTCTGTATCTGTCCATAAAGCTGTGCTATCTCATTAATCGGACGTCCAAATTGTTTAGCATATACAATAAATGCTGAAATCATACCTACTGATACAATATTCTTTATGGCAAAATAACCGCCAAAGGCAGCAATGATGACAAAACCAATATTGTTGATTACATTCATGACAGGTCCCATAGAACCTCCCAGAATCTCTGCGATAATACCAGTTTTCGTCAATTCATCTGAAATATTCTCGAATTCGTCCATCACTTTTTTCTGTCTGTTATAGGCAACCACTGTCTTATAACCTGTAATATTTTCTTCCGTGGTACTGTTTAGTTTTCCTAAAAGTTCCTGACGTTTTACGAAAAAACGTTTCATATTTGTTGATAAAAATTTTGTAACAACAATCGTCAGAATAACCGTCACGCAGGAAAGTAGGGCAAGCTGCCAGCATAAATAAATCATCATTGCTACAGTTCCCACAATCGTCAGCGCACCTGACACCAGCGAGCTGAGAGACTGGGATACTGTATTTGAAATATTTTCCACATCATTGGTCATACGGCTCATCACATCCCCATGCGGATGTGTATCCAGATATTTCACAGGAAGGTGAACGATTCGTTCAAACAAATCTTCTCTCATACGTTTTACAATGCGCTGACTTAAATGCGCACTTACCAGACTCTGTATCAGATTACAGATTGAAAAGATACCATATACCACCAGCATGATGCACAAAACCTTTCCCACTCTTCCAAACTGTCCGTTGGTAATAAGATCTATGGCATCACTCTGCAGTTTTGGTGCATATACAGAACCAATCACCATAACTACAACTGCCAGAAGGAGTACTACCACCATGATTCTTTCTGCGCCAAAGTACCGGAATAAGCGTCGTAATGTTTTCTTTCCATCTTTTGCTTTCTCCACCTGCTGCATACCCAGAGGTCCTCCTGGGCCACGCCTTCCACCCGGACCGATGCGAAGCTGGGGAGTCTGTGCTGACTGCTTTTCTGTCTGATTACTCATTGCTTTCACCTCCTGCCTTCAACTGTGATGTATAAATATCTCTGTAAATATCACTACTTTCCATAAGTTCCTCATGGGTTCCACAGGCAGCTATACTTCCGTTTTCAATCACCGCAATTCTATCTGCATTTTTCACAGAGGCAATTCTCTGCGCAATTATAATCTTTGTTACATCTTGATAATCTCTGTTCAGTGCTTCGTAAAGTTTTGCTTCTGTCATAAGATCCAGTGCACTGGTAGAATCATCAAAAATCAATATTTCTGCATTTTTTAATATCGCCCGGCTGATAGCTATACGCTGCTTCTGTCCGCCGGAAAGGCTCATACCTTTTTCTGCTACCATAGTTTCATACCCCTGTGGCTGCTGGCTGATAAATTCCTGCGCCTGGGCAATCCCTGCAGCTTTTTCAACCTGTTCATCCGTAGCACCTTCATTGCCCCATCGTATATTTTCGCTGATACTTTCGCTGAAAAGTTCACTTTTCTGAAGAGCAATTGCTACTTTATTCCTCAGGTCTGTCAGCGGATAATCTTTTACATTGATTCCATCTACCAGAACTTCACCCTGTGTAATATCATAAAATCTTGGAATCAGATTTACCAGGCTTGATTTTCCACATCCGGTAGCTCCAAGAATGGCAAAGGTTTCTCCTGACTTGATTTTCAAATTAATATGACTAAGTACTTCCTCCTTTTCCATCTGTGGATATGCAAAGGAGACATCCCTGAATTCTACTGTTCCTCTTTCACTTCCATCCCTGTGATCTTCTTCCTGAAATACTCCATCTGCAATTGCCGGCTGGCATTTTAATATCTCATCCAGTCTCTTCATGGATGCAGTTCCCCTTGATACAGTCTGGAATATCATGGCAAGCATAGTGACACTGTTCAAAATCTGCGACAAATAGGTAATCGCTGCCATAACATTTCCAGGAGTGACTCCTCCTGCCTGAACTTGTACAGAGCCCACAGCAATCACTGCTACTACTGACACATTCATAATAATATTCATAATCGGAGTCATATAAGAGAGCAAAACAAGTACCCGAAGCTGTGTGCCTACCAATTCATCATTGGCAGTTCTGAATCGCTTCTGCTCGTATTCTTCTTTGACGTATGCCTTTACCACACGGGCACCTGTAACATTTTCCTGCATCACACTATTTACCCGGTCTAACTTTTTCTGGAGAATGCCAAACAATGGATTGACCCTGGAAATAAAAAATATAACGCTGATCAGCACCAGCGGGAAAGCGCAAAGCACAATCACTCCAAAACTTAAATCCAGAGATAAGATACATACAATTCCACCAAAAAACAACATACAGGTACGAACAAACCCACGAATACACTGTGCAACCATATTCTGTACCTGTGTAACGTCATTTGTCACTCTGGTAATCAGTGAACCGGTAGAAAACCGGTCTGTCTGCTCCAAAGACAATGACATAATCCTTCTAAAACAATCTTTCCGGATATCATTTCCAAAATTCTGACTGCACATATTAGCAAACACTCCGGACATAACACCGAAAAATCCTCCGGCAAATACTACGCCTATCATCAGAACTCCGGAATGCAAAACTACATTCAGATCTCCTACTCCTCCATGACTTAGGCCGAGAACACCTTCATCCACAATCTGATTCATCATCCGGGGCTGAATCAGATCCATCAGTACCTCTCCGACCATAAAAAGTGGAGCAAGTAACGCAAATATCCAATACTTTTTTAAATACTTAAACATATCAACATCCTTTTCTTTTTTTCATCTGTTCCGAATTAATTATAGAAATTTTTCAAAAAATTGGCAAGTAAATAAAAAGAAAACAGCAGAAAATAAATAAATTTTCCAGATAATTTATTTATTTCCTGCTGTTTAAATCTTTTATTTACAAATACCTTTTCTTCTTCGAATTGAATAATATAAACTATTTTCCATGGCCATCACTTTTTGTAAAGGAACACTCTTAAGTACCGGCATTTTCATTTTAAATTTAATCCAAATCACCGAATAAATGGATAATAGCAAAAATACTACTCCTGTAATAAGCCAGATTGCATTTCTCTCTGCTGTATCTGTAGAAATATTCAGAATCATATATACTGTTCCTGCAATTCCAATCAAAGGAAGGATTGGTCCACCCGGAACCTTAAAACTTCTTGGTGCCTTCGGAAGACGCTTTCTCAGTACAAGCACATCAATATGTGCAAGAATATATGAAATCATCCAGAATACAGAACCAACCAGAATCAAAAAGCTGATTGCATCCGATGAATCACTACTGATGTAAGCAAAAAACAGAATGGTCAGGCTGACGAACCAGACACCTACATAAGGCACACCATGTTTATTCGTCTTTGCAAAACACTGTGGAAGCATATTCATCTTTGCCATACCCTGACATATACTTGCAAGTCCATTTACACCGGAATTCTGTGTACTGATGACCGCAAGTGCTGCCACCAGCGTCATCCATACCTTTCCCGGAGTTCCAAGGAGGTTCATTCCATATAAGAGATGTGGTGCTGCAGAGTTTGACAATTCACCCCAGTCCGTATAATTATGAAATCCCAATACCAGAACAGACTGAACCAGGCAAATAATTCCAAGACCGATAAACATTCCCAATGGTACATTTCTTTTGGCATTCTTTACATCCTTCGATATGGGAATTGCATATTCTGCACCAATAAACAGCCAGAATGCCACAGCAGTCATGGAAGCAATCACCGAAAAATCAGTCGTCATATAATATGGCTGATCAATTTTCTCACCGGTACCCATACCAAGCATACCGATGATACCCATAACTAACATCGACCCCAGCAGAAGATATGCCACCAAATCCTGAATTTTTGCAAACATATCCACGCCTCGTAAATTAGCAATCAGAAGTACAACTGTTACAACAACCGTGTATACAAAATTTGGAACAGGGAGATGAAAAGTTTCACCTACTGCATAGGAAAAAATAGATGCTTCTACTCCTGATGAAAGAACATTACAAATAATATATCCACCTACCATGGATACAAGTGTCGGCCATGGTCCCAGACAGGCCAGTGTATACTGTGCCAGTCCTCCTGTTGTATTTGGCATCAGAGCATTTAATTCAGCCATAGATGCCATCGTTATCATATTTAAAACGCAGGCAATCACCATTGCAATAATAAAAAGTACACCGATTTCTCCCGCACCCTGGCCCAGGGATGTAGGACGGATTTTGCGGACATTCAAAATAAAAAAGAATGTGGAGGTAACAGACAATGGCAAAATCATTATTTGAGGAACTGGGCGGCAAATACGAAAGGCAAGGGGATTATTTGATACCGTGCTTAACTGTACCCG
>JAXFDY010000123.1:0-3991 GCA_034172985.1 Lachnospiraceae bacterium | reverse complement strand
GGAAGACTTCTCATGAACCATCATGATGGAATCATTACATATGCAGTGTATCATATCTCAACAGGTAAGATGGAAGGCATCAACAATAAAATCAAGACGATTCGCCGGCAGGGGTATGGGTATCCTGACGATGAGTATTTGTTTTTAAAACTCATTGATATGAGCAGAGTTGATTATGTGAGGAATCCTAAATCCCATAAGTTTTGTGATTGAGCCAGAAAATCCGCAGGAATATTTGGCGCTTACATTTCAGCACCGAAGACAGAAGCTGGTGTGAGACATATTCCTATGATGGGCGCTGTATATGATGCTTTGCAGAATGAATACGAGAGACAGAAGAGAGATGGGTTTTGTACCTATGAGTTGGATGGATATACAGGGTTTGTTTTTTCAAACAAGTTGAATTCACTCCATAATCCTCATTGTGTGAATCTGGCAATCAGAAGAATTTACGAAGCGTACAATGCGAAGGAAATTATTGATGCCAAGAGAGAACATAGAGAGCCGGTAATCATTCCTCATTTTTCATGTCATGTATTAAGACACACATTTTGTTCTCGTCTTTGTGAGAGTGATATGAATGTGAAGGTCATTCAGGAAATCATGGGACACAAAAACATTGAGACAACGTTAGACATTTACACAGAAGTTAATTTTAACAAGAAGCAGGAATCGTTAGAAGAGTTAGCCAATAAGATAGACTTCTTCTAACATGAATATCATACAAATGGGAAGGAAAGTTCTCCGTTTGTAGAGGTTCAAAGCTACTACAACAAATCACCCCTAAGTACAACGTGTACTACAACAAAACAGTATTTTTATATGAAGTATTATGGGGGCAGATGAAGAGGTAGGAAATTCCTGAAAACCTTGAAATAAAGCGAGATAAGGGGATATGAAGAAGTACTAGCAAGTATTCCCGACGATGAAATCGCTTGATAAGTAAGACTTGCGAAAAAGTCAGTAAAATCAATGGTTAGCGGATTTTGGTGAAAACAGAAATTTACGCCGATACGCCAATTTTACGCCAAATCATACAAGAAACAATGCAAAGTGTGTAGTGTTACAGATGAGTATTGTTTGTGCGAAGTGAAAAAGATATTGATTTAGAATGCAAAAGGAATGGCATCCGCCATTCCTTTTGTTGTAAATATGTAAAGTTGTTATAAACCTAAAATATGTAATGGGATTTCGTTGTAGAAATAATAACATCCCATTCGTTCTATATATTCTAGCGTATCTCTGTATTTAGGATCTTTGAACCAGTCATTGAAAATATATATGAATTCAACTTCGTATCCTAATGGGGCAAAAAGTTTTTCGTACTCCCATTTCTTAAAATGGCAGCTAGGTAGCTTTTCATCCACAGAACCGGAGCAGTTTTGAAATTTCTTTTCTATGATGTATGCCGTTTTTGTTTCAGTATTTATAAATGCTTCGTCGGGATGCCATTCCTTGGAATTGTAATTTCGATAATCGATTCCCATTGGAACTAGGAAATTAGTATACAATTTCTTTTGGGGAACAGATATTCCAACTTGAAAACCATATTTGAGTACATAGTATCCTTGTATTGTATACCCGGAAGCTATTAAGGCATCATTTAAAGATGTGGTTTGCTCAAAATGCAGTCCGTTTCTGTTGGTTTGTGCTCCACCACCATGTTTGTTAGGAATTCTTGCCATTGCTTATACCTCCTTAAAAAATTCACTTATTTCAACACCAAGTACATTAGCAATTTGATTTAAAACAGATATGGATAAACTTTTATTGCAGCCAGAAGCTTCAATTTTGGATAAATAGCTGATGCTAATTTTGGCTTGTTCTGCGAGCTGTACTTGTGTTAAATTTGCTTGTTCCCTGTATTGTTTTATATTTGCACCGATAGCTTGATATAGGTCGATATCGTTGTTGAATCGCATGAAAACACCTCTTTCACTATTTGTGAACATTATCGCATGAGATGAAGTTTATATAAATTCACTTATAGTGAAAGAAAAAGTATAGATTTTTATAAGGATATGAGTTACAATGGAAGAACCATCAAAAAGAAGGAGGAATGTCTTATAAGTTTACAACCAAATAATTTCAAGCTTGAACCAACGACAGTCTGGTCTTTTCGGGACAGAGGTAGTTGGGCAACGCATTCAGGAAAGTATCGAGGGAATTGGTCTCCTTATGTGCCAAGAAATTTGATACTTCGCTATTCTAATCCCGGTGATTGGGTCTTAGATCAATTTATGGGTAGTGGAACAACCTTGGTCGAGGCGAAGCTACTCAATCGCAATGCGGTAGGTGTTGACATCAATCCGCAATCTGTTTCAATTTCTGAAACAAATTTACAATTCCAATGTGAAACAAATTCAAAAATATTTACACGAAATGGTAATGCTACTGATTTACATTTTATCAAAGATAGTCATATTGATTTTATCTGTACGCATCCACCTTATGCCAATATCATCAAGTATAGTAAAGGAATAGAAGGGGATATTTCTTTGCTTGGCGTAGAAGAATTTTTGACTGAAATGAAAAAGGTCGCAGAAGAATCTTTTCGTGTATTGAAAAAGGGAAAAATGTGTGCTGTGATGATAGGGGATGTAAGAAAATATGGGAAAGTTATTCCGTTAGGGTTTCGTATGATGGAGTGTTTTTTACAGGTAGGATTTACGAATAAAGAGATTATTATTAAGGAGCAACATAATTGCCGTTCTACAGATTATTGGGAAAAGCAGAACAATAATTTTCTCCTGCTGGCGCATGAATACATATTTGTATTTCAGAAGTAAATTAATTCACAAAGAGTGAAAGTTTATGGTTGTTATTTTGTATGTTTGCAAGTATAATAGATGCGTAAAAGATTGTCCTTTTGCGGACATAGAGAAGAGGAATCAGAATGAGTAATTCAAGTGTCGCTCCATTTGTGAAATGGGCTGGCGGAAAGCGTCAGTTGCTTCCACAGATAAAGGAGAGAATGCCTGAAAAATATAATAATTATTTTGAGCCGTTTGTAGGTGGCGGTGCGGTGACTTTCGAATTGCTACCTGCAAATGCTCTGATAAACGATATCAACAAAGCGTTGATAAATGCATATAAGCAGATATGTAATGCTCCGGAAGCATTTCTAAAAGCTGTAAAGAGGCTGGATGAGGAAATGTGGGAAGATGGTAAGGAATACTATTATTCTCTCAGGGAGCATTACAATGATAAGCTGATGAAAGCAGAGTATGATGTGGAGTTGGCTGCATTGTTTGTATTTATCAACAAGCACTGTTTTAACGGCTTGTATCGTGTAAATGGCAAGGGTCTTTTCAATGTTCCATACAACAATAGTCGTAGAACTTCCGTTGATGAAAATGCCATCATGGAGATTTCAAAATATCTTCAGGGAGTAAAAATTATTGACGGAGATTTTGAAGTTGCTTGTAATGATGCCAAGAAGGGCGATTTTGTATTTATAGATAGCCCGTATGCACCGTTAAATCCTACCTCTTTTGAATCATATACGAAAGAGGGATTTGACATAGAAAGTCATAAACGACTTGCAAAGTTATTTGACGAATTAACAGCCAGAGGCTGCTACTGTATGCTTACAAATCATAATACAGATTTGATAAATGAGCTGTATGGTAACAAGGGCTACAGAATAGATGTTGTAAGTGTTAAGCGTATGATTAACTCGGATGCATCCAATAGAGTTGGTGAAGAAGTAATTATATGCAATTATTCATGACCATCAGACCACGCAGAGGTCTGTGGTAAAAGGAGTCGGGATAATGGAAAACTTATTTACAAAGAAAGTGCCATTATACTTCGAGACAGAAGAATCGCAATTGATATTAGGTGATTCCTTTAAAATTCTAACAAAAATGGAATCGGAATCTGTGGATATGATATTTGCAGACCCACCTTATTTTTTAAGCAATGATGGTATTACTTGTCAGGGTGGAAAAATGGTTTCAGTAAATAAAGGCTCATGGGATAAGCTTTC
>JAXFDY010000112.1:0-5162 GCA_034172985.1 Lachnospiraceae bacterium | reverse complement strand
TGATGATATTGGTATGCAAGCAGTTGATAATAATCAACCTGCCACAGAACTAGAAAAACATCGAAAGCACAGTAAAAAAGTTCATTCTGAATCGACTGATAGGAAGAAACAAGAGATTGGAATGATTGGTGAAGCATGCGTGTACAAAGAACTTCTTGAAATGTATCCAGATGCAAGATGGGTTTCAGGAAACGCAGAGAAAGCTGGACGTATTGTGAAGGGTGATGATACTTGTGGCTATGATATAA
Organism: Lachnospiraceae bacterium; assembly: GCA_034172985.1. Classification (GTDB taxonomy): domain Bacteria; phylum Bacillota; class Clostridia; order Lachnospirales; family Lachnospiraceae; genus CAG-303. Next base: position 4,914 of record JAXFDY010000112.1, on the reverse strand, counting down.
AATATACGGACGCTGATGGAAAAATACAGTATGTGGAAGTAAAAGCATCACGAAATGAAGAGATTACTTTCTGCTTATCAGATAGCGAATTACGATTTGGATGTCAGAATGCATCATCATATGAAATTATTTATGTTGTAATAGGTGATGACGGATTACCGGCTCACAAGCCTTGGAGGCTTGGACATTTATTCGAATTTGCTGAAGGGGAAGACCTTTTGCATAATGAGAGGTTTTCGATAGAAAGTGATAGCTATAGCGTGGTTGCAAAAATGGTTGATAAAGTAAATGACTGATATATTCCAACCTATGGAGATAAGACAAGTCGTAAGTCAGGAATAAATCGGTATATGTGGATGCTATCAAGTATTGAATTCAGAAAGAGTGGAAGGCGAATAATATATAAAATCAAGTATTCGAAGAAATGTACTTATTGAATTCGAAATTATAAGAGATGGGGAATATTATGAGATTTGAAGGTTATGAGGTAATTGTTCAGTATCTTGATATTGAAAAGAAAAACAATATTGAGGTACACATGCAAGAAAAAAGTCTCCTCGGTTTTGTTTGTTTTGTGGGCAAGATGAGTCAAAAGTAAAATTTACTAAAATTGCACATGCCGTTTCAGAGACAATAGGAAATAAGTCATTGTTTTCGGATTATGAATGTAATAATTGTAATTCGAGATTTGGAGAGTATTTTGAAGATAGTTTGGGGAAATATTTATTGCCATATAAAATCGTGTCTCAAGTATATGGGAAAAAGAATCATTTAATAGCGAGAGATAAGCCGAAAGATGATAATGTTTCGTATGATTCGTACCAAATTCAAATAAATAAGAATGTGGAAGTATTACCTGAAATTCCAACTAAAGGACTAATAATTGAAAATCCAAACGCTAATATTTTGACTATGACGGAGGATGGATTTAAGTTACATATTCCAAGGCAAGGTTACAATCCAGAACTGGTATACGATGCATTTTTGAAAATGGCATATAGTATATTGCCATTAGAATTGTACCCAAACTATGTTAAGAGATTTCTTCTGCTCAGAGAATTGTCATTAAAAGAAAGTGAGGTTTTAAATGAGGAGGAGAAAGAAAGCTATAAGAAGAGTCTACCGAATTGTGGGATTGTCTCGTTTAAACCAGGAGTTAACGCTTATAATGGTGTAAATATTTATATGTTTAAGAAGACAAAAAAGATAGAAAAATATCCGGAAATAATTTTTTGTTTAGAAATGAAAAACTTTTCTTTTGCAATACCTGTTCTGGCAGATGAAGAAGAAGGGAAATTTGTTATGCCACCAATTAAGTTAGACGATGGTAGTGAAAGATGTGGAGTTGTTGATTATCATAAAGAAGAACCATTTTTTGAGTGTGAATTTTAAAGCAGATAAGATTCCATTGGAGAATAAGTCACAGCTTGAAAAGGTGTTGAGAGAACATAGTTTGTTAAAATAGTGAATAGATATGTTCCCGTCTACGGAGATAGGGCAATTCGTTTATCGATATGTTCCTGTCTACCGATCTGGCACATAATGAGAAAGTGTTGTTATCTATACCATTTTCTCAAGCCATGTGGAGACTGTGGTGTTGCTACAAAGAAAGGATATGTAGAAATCCTTGGAATTTTAAGAGGGGTGATAAAAATCGGGAGCAGCAAAAGCTGTCCGCCGGGATTGTATAGGCTAAAAGCTGTCTGCGAATAGTTATAAAATTAAGATATGAAGGAGAATGTAATGAACTACAAAAGGAAGATAAAAATAGAACAATTTATATATGGTTTGTTATCGTTTATAGGATTTGCTTGTATTGGCGGATGTGTAGGATATTTCATGGGTTCTATACAAAAGAATATGGGTGGAAATATAAACGATCTAAAGCTATCTGTAATGGCTTTATTAGCACTTACATCAATATTTTTGTCATACACTATTAATATTTGCTTGCACGAAATAGGTCATATGATTTTTGGATTAATGAGTGGATATGAATTTAATTCCTTAAGATTCGGAAAACTTATGCTTGCAAAGGAGAACGGTAAACTTCGCTTTTGTAAATACGATATGCCAGGTACAGGCGGACAGTGTATTATGTATGCACCGAAGGGAGATGCAGAGAATATGCCGGTTGTATTGTACAATTTGGGTGGTCTGTTTATGAATCTGTTTGTCCTTGTAATAGGGCTAATAGTGTTTGTGGTGCTGAAAAATTCACATTTTGTAGTTGCTGCGGTTTTCCTTATATTTGCTATGACTTCATTTTTGATTTTAATCATGAATGGACTTCCTTTTACTCAGATGGGAACAGATGGAGCCAATACAATTATTTTATATAAAGATAAATATGCCAGAGAAGCATTTAGAAATCAATTGGAGATAGTTAGGTATGCTTCTCAAAATTATTCGGCTATGGAAATGCCGGAAGAATTATTTCTATTTGATAAACAGATACCTATGACGAACCCTCTGATCACATCACAGGCAGTTAGTTGTTGTAATTACTATAGTTCAAGTGGAAAGTACCAAGAAGCAAAAGAAATGGCATTATACATATTAGAAAATGCAAAGAGTATTAACCAGCTTCATGAAATGATGTTATATGGTGAGTTGTTATTTATAACAATAGTTATTGATAGAGATTATGAGGCTGCTAAAGAGCAATTTGGATTACACAAAAAAGAATTGGAAAAGACAGCAGGGTTTATATCTATGCAGAGAGTATTGTACGCTTATTATACATTGGTCATGCCTTCTGAAAAAAAGGCTTCCCAATATAAAAAACTTTTTGAAAATAGTATAAGAAGTTACCCGTATCCTAAGGATGCTGCTATAGAAAAAGAACAATTTGATATGGTAGCCGAAGCGTTGAAGGAAAAAGAATGTTCTTGATATAAATTTGAGTACATGATACAATATCCGAAAAGTCGGAATTGAATAGGAGGGATATTGTATCATGAATATATATGAGAAAATCTTTGACAGACTTAATGGATTACATATGAGCCAGATTGAGCTATCACGTAGAACCGGTATTGCTACCAGTACCATCAGTGACTGGCGTAAGAAAAAGATTAATCCACAGGCAGACAAGCTGGTTGCTATTTGTAAGGCACTTGATATGTCGCTTGTGGATTTACTTTGCGATGAAGAAGATAAGAAAAATAAGATTTTGACTGCGGATTATGTGACAGATGATGATTTGTTTGTTGAGTCTTTTCTGAATACTTCTGAAGATATTAAAAGAAGAGTTATCACTTATTACTACGGCATTTATTGCAATAAGGATAACAATAAGCAAGATCGGAATATTTCAATTATTCGTGATGAGAATGGAAAAAGTATCGTTTTTATCAATGATATTCGTTATAAATCAAGAAGAAGTATAGATTGGAATGAAATTGAATCATATCTGAAGCAATATGTTGGAGAATGTTATGAAATATTGGAAACCTCAGAGAAGATTTATATAGGGACAGACTTCCCAGACGAGTTTGCACATTCAAAAGACACAAAGGATGTAAAAGGTGCCAATGAGAAAGCAAAGGCGAATGCAATTATTGCAATTGATGATCTAATAGAAATAGCAACAGATAAAACTGAATTCCCTGATTATAATAATAAGCATGGAAATAAAGCTAAGTATGGTTGGTATCGGTATACTACTCGATTTGGAATTCCAGTATATGATGAGAATGGAGAATTAAATAAATATAATATTTTTCGAGCTAGGATATTGGTTAGACGTGATGAAGATGGAAAATTGTATTTATATGATTTTGTGACAATAAAAAAGAAACGAGCAGGCCGCTTGAGTCATAAGACTGTACGGTAGTAAACTTCGTTTCTCTAAGTTGTATGATACAATATTTGGATGAGAATGTCAATCCGAATATTCGAAAAATGTTTTCGCGCACGCCGGACATAGAGATGGTCATACTTTTATGGTGATAAAAATGATAGATTTTGGCAACAAGGGTGATAAAAATAGAATTATAAAAATGTTGTCCGCAAATGTTAATGCGAAGTAAAGTTTCACCGCATGTGGAGGCGGTAGTTCTCTTGTCCCAACGGAAAGCAGATGATTATGTTGAGGTGGAACTTGAGTTGGATGAGCTTGATGTAACGAGTGCGGAGAGTAAGGCGACTTATAAGGAAATTCAGGAGTATGTGCTGAAGGAGCATGGGTTGAAGGTTTCTAATCTATACATTTCACAGGTAAAAAGAAAATGTGGAATAGAGGTTGGAGAAAATTATAATTTGCGCAAGGCGACGAGGAGAATGGACTGCTTGCAGGCCGATTCGACGACCGCTGCGAACCTTGAGAATGTTAATTCTCAAGGTATGCCAAAATCGGAGAATAGTAGACAGCCTCAGTGTCCAGCGGAGAAGAAAAAAGCGATAAGAGATGCGCTGGAGCATTTGGGGATGGTGAAATAAATGTTTCAAGTATGAGTATGAAAACGCTATTCTGAACTTACTGCAAAATATGAAAAGGCAAAAACTAAGTGTGATTCCATCGCAGAGCAGATTGATCAGAAGAAGGCAAAGCGAGAATTGTTCAAAGGGTTCATTTGCACTTTAGAAAAGTAGGACGGCATAACCTATGAGTTCGATACCGGGATTTGAAGTGAGAGTATAAAACGATAAGGGGCGGTGGCACACAGACCGAATGGAATGTGTGCTAATTTTTTTGAAAAATATATTGACGAATGTCTATGTGTGGAATATAATATCTCAGATAGACGAGTATCTATACAAAGAGGTGATAGAATGACAAGAGAAGAAGTTGCAAATATCTGTAAAGCAATGTCAGACTCAAACAGACTCAGAATAATTGAAATGCTTACGCAGGGAGAAAAGTGTGGATGTAATCTGTTGGAAGAATTGCAAGTAACACAGCCAACATTG